>NZ_JANSIZ010000017.1:0-41146 GCF_047462315.1 Synechococcus sp. H60.2
GGGCAGAGGAAGAGACAAAAATCTCACCGTAAAGCGGATGGGGAAACCCCACCCGCCTGCGCGGTGGGGTAGTTCATGCGAAAAGTCAAGGGAAATCCGCTCGCCCGTGGGGGGATCAGCATGAGCGTCAGGAGGAAGCCGCCGTCTCAACCTGCTGTACCTGCAACGAAGCAATCGGAAAATGCCGCTCCAACAAAGCCGGGATCCCTTGCGGAGAAACGCCGCTGTAGCGAGCCTTGTCGGGCAGGAACACCACGTTCGGCCCCCGTTTGCAGTCCTTCATGCAGCCCACCCCCTGCACCCGAATGGTCTCCGGGTAGGCTGCCAAGTGTGCCTGCAGAGCCTGTATCACCTCCAGCGCCCCCCGCCGACAGCAGTCGGACTTCTGGCAGACCAAGACGACCCCTTTTCTCTTTTCCTCCGATTCTGGAGCAGCTTTTGGGGGAGATGTGGCTGGGATCCCTGCCTGGACAGGAACCACGCGGTAGAGCACCCATTTCTCCCGCCCCTTGAGCAGATCCACTTCCCGCTCCCCCGCAATCTGCACCCTATCCCCTGGCTTGAGGCTGCGGTAGAGCTCAGAGCGCAGCGGCTTGGGGATCTTGCCGGCAAACACTTCCGCTCCGGCCTGCCAGCGCAAATACTTGAGCTTGCCATCCTTATCGGGAAGAAATCCCAGGAACCGACCCTCTGACTCAAACGGGATCCTTTGCTTAGCCAACTTGCTCATCTTGTCCCCCAGGCTCGGTGTTGAGCTGCCAACACGTCTCTAGGCTGTCCAATAACTCCCGCCGCCGCGCCGTGTATTGGCGGATCACGCTGCGCACCTGCAACAGGGCCAGAGGCGTGTCCACCTGCACCTGTAAATGGCCATCTCCTGCACAGACCGCCGGGATCCCCAACTCCACCAGCCGCCGCCCAATGCGCCAGCGTTCCCCTAAGGGGATCTGCAAACAATAGTTGCCCTCAAAAGATACAGGGTTCATGGCTAGGAGCAAAACCTCGGCAAATAAATCTAAACCCAATCGGGCAGTAATGATATGAATTTTCAACAAATGCTTACAAAAATAAGCCCTCAGGCCTAAGGACAGGTCACCTGGCCGGCGAACCTGCCCCAGATCCTGACTAGGCTCTGCCGTCCATCAAGCCAAACACTAGGCTGTCGTTGGCCAGGAAGTGGTTGAGGTGGAAGGCCCGGTCTTCCGTCTTGAGCAGAATCTGCTCGTAGAGGTAGCGGGTGGCGCGATCCCCTAGGCTTTCCGCTTGGGCGGCTTGGCGCCGCAGCAAATCGATGATGGCCTGCTCTGCCGCCAGGTCATTTTGCAACATTTGCCGCGCCTCAAAAGCGCCATCCGGCTCAGGGGTAAAGCAGCAGAGGCGGGCCAAGGTGGCGAAGGTGGCTACCGGCACACCCCCCAGACCTTCGAGGCGTTCTCCCAGGTCGTGGACATGTTCCCTCACCTGCTCGTAGTGATCCTTGAACAATTGGTGTAGCGGGTAGAACTCGGTGCCCTCTACTACGAAGTGATGCTTCTGGTACTGCAAGTACAGCCCTTGGAAGCTGGCCAGAAGGGCGTTCATCCCCTCGCAGATCGGCTGGGTCACCTCCAGGCCGAGGGAGACAGGGTTGTTGCGCACGCTGTTGAAGGACTGGCGCAAGGTTGAGGTTTCAGACATAGGGCAAGGTTCTCCGAAGTAAGAGAGCTAATTGTCCAGCCTACTCGAGTGGACAGATCCAGGGTTTCTTGGGGCTATCCTCACCCCAGCATAGTCTAACTCAACAGTTCTTGTGAATAGCTCTCAACAAAGTGCTTGTTGCAGCAGAACCGGTGGGCTGGTCAGAGAGTAGCCGCATCTTCCCGATTTACACTGGACTGGGAGCGTTAGCCCAGTTGATCCCGTACCTGGAGATGGAGCATGTCGCAAACGGAGCCAGAAAGCCACTCCTGGATAGAAAAACTGATTCGCCTAACCCATCAAACAGTTGCGCGGGCTGGGGGGAAACCGCAGGAACCTTGGGATTGGGCCAGCCACCTGTTCAAAGAGAGCCTGCTGGAAGCAGAGGCAGAAATGGGCCACTGTAATGTCCTGGTGATTGGCAAAAGTGGGGTGGGCAAAAGCACCTTGGTCAACGCGGTGTTTAAAGATGAGCTGGCCCGCACTGGTGTTGGCAGCCCTGTTACCCGCCACATTCGCCAATATTCTAAGCAAGGCTGCCCAATCACCATCTACGATACACCTGGCATGGAATTGGCGGGAGACCAGAATATCCAGATCCGCCTCGAGGTGTCCCAACTGATCGACGAGCTGCGCCTCAAGGATCCCGAACATCACATTCACATTGTTTGGTATTGCATCCACCACGAACTGAAGCGGCTGGAGGAAACCGAGCGTGAGTGGCTGAGAGAGTTAGAACTCAAAGATGTACCGGTCATCTTAGTCTTGACTCAATGCCTGGAATATCCCAATCCCGAAGAGAGCGAGTTTTTTCAGTACTTGCAGCGCCAAAATCTCCCTGTTCGCTACATTGTTCCTCTTTTGGCTAAGGACAAGGTCATTAACCGGCAACTCACCATCCCCGCCCACGGGCTAGAGCACCTAATCGGCTGCACCTCGGAGCTGCTGCCAGAGGTAGCCCGCCTTGCCTTTATCCGCCAGCAATTGCTGCGGGTGGATCTCAAGGCCGATGCTGCTTTTAAGTATGTATCGGGCTATGTGGCCAGCGCAGCGTTCATCGGCGCCGCACCTCTTCCTTTTGCCGATGCTCCTCTACTGGCAGCAGCACAAGTGGGCATGATTGCCAATATCAGCTTTATCTTTGGCTATAAAGCCTCCCCTTCTTTTTACTACTCTTTGATGGCGGCTTTGGCGGGAATTGGGGGCGCAGTAGTCACTGGGCGGGCCATTGTCTCAAACCTGCTGAAGTTGATCCCCGGCGTGGGATCCCTGGCAGGCGGCATCATCCAGTCCACCACAGCGGCTACCCTGACCCTTTCCCTTGGCCTGGCCTATATCGAGCTGATGAAGGCCATCGCCCGCGCCGAAATCCAAGGGATCCAGCTTTCCCAGGCCCAGATGCAGGAGATCTTTGTGCGCGAGTACCGAGAATATGCCGCTTCGGGACGCAAAACCCTCAAATAGGAGTGGACATTGGATCTGATTCTGGAGCAGGGGAAGGCTGCAGGGTCTCGAACCCAAAGGAGCCATTGACTAGGTACAAGGGGCGGCCTTTCACTTCTTCAAAAATGCGGCCCAGATACTCTCCAATCACGCCCAGGCTAATCAACTGGATCCCGCCCAAAAACAAGGTCATCACCGCCAAAGAGGCGTAGCCGGGCACATCGGAGCCAAACAGCAAAGTACGAATGACGAGGAAAAGGCCATACAGCAGAGCCGCCAGCGAGATCGCCAAGCCCAGATAGCTCCACACCCGCAAGGGCCAAGAGCTAAAAGAGGTGATGCCTTCTATGGCTAGGTTCCACAGCCGCCAGTAGTTCCACTGGGTTTTGCCGCGAAAACGGGGGGCGCGGTCGTAAAAAATGGCCACCTGCCGGTAGCCTACCCAGGCAAAGATCCCTTTCATAAAGCGAGTGCGCTCCCGCAGTTGCTTGATGGCGTCTACCACCTGCCGATCCAACAGCCGAAAATCTCCTGTATTGCGCGGGATCCGCACCTGGCTGAGCTGGTCAATGACCCAATAAAACCCGTTGGCGGTGAAGCGTTTTAGCCAGCTTTCCCCTTGGCGGCTGCGGCGCACAGCGTACACCACCTGGTAGCCCTGCCGCCACTGCTGCAGCATTTCCGGGATCAACTCTGGGGGATCCTGCAGGTCGGCGTCGATGGGGACAACGGCTCTGCCAGAGGCATAATCCAGACCCGCTGTGAGGGCAATCTCCTTGCCAAAACAGCGGGAGAGGTTCACCACCTTGATGCGGGGATCCTGGCGATGGAAGGCAATGAGCTTTTCCAGCGTGTCGTCCTGGCTGCCGTCGTTGACACAGATGATCTCGTAGGGGATCCCCAATGGATCCAAGGTTAGGCGCAGGCGCTCGAACAGGTGATCCAGGTTCTCCGCCTCATTTTTGCAGGGGATGACAACCGAGAGCTCAGGGGGAGCAGGCGCAGAGGACATAGGAGGATGACAGAAGAACAGGGATCCCGTAGCTGGCGATTATTCTGCCATCAGGGGGTGCTATGGGTTTGCCGACATCTCTGCCACAATCGAGCGCAGCTCGTCCTCCGAGATGCGATAGACCTCGTTACAGAACTGGCAAACCGCCTCTGCTCCCTTATCAGTACGGATCATGTCGATGAGCTCGTCCCGCCCCAACATACGCAACGCCCCCTTCACCCGGTCGGAGTTGCACTGGCAATAGAAGCGGATGGTGCGCACCTCCGGCGTGATCTTCAGATCCAGGTCGCCCAGACAAATTTGCAACAGCTCCAGCAAACCGCCGCCGTAGGCCAGCATTGGACTGAATTCCTCTACTTTGGCCAAACGGGCCTCCATCTCCGGGATCAGACTGGCTGGTGCTCCCGGCATGAGCTGCATCAACAATCCACCGGCGGCGCGCACCCGCTGGGAATCGAGGTTGACCCCCAAAAGAACTGCCGAGGGGATCTGCTCCGAGGAGGAGAGGTAGTAGCTGATATCGTCTCCCACCTCCCCTGAAACCAGTTCCACAGCACTGGTGTAAGGCTGGCCGTAGCCCAAGTCCCGCAGCACATGCAAATAGCCGTAACGCCCAACGGCCTGACCCACATCTAACTTGCTCTCAGGGGTGAGAGGAAGTTCAACGGCAGGGTTGCTCACATAGCCGCGTACCGTGCCGTCCATGCCGGCATCTACGTAGATGCTGCCCAAGGGGCCATTCCCCTTCAGTTGCAGGTTGATCCGCGCCTGGCGTCGCTTCAGGTTAGCTGCCAGCAACAGGGCTGCACTCATGGCCCGCCCCAGCGCCACTGTCGCCACGTAGGAGAGCTTGTGCCGCTCCCGCGCTTCCTGGACTGCCTGGGTGGACACTAAGCCCACCACGCGGATCTTGCCTTCTGCCGCCGTAGCTCGGATCAGGTGATCCGGAAGGGAGAGGGGAGAACCCTCAGAGATGGCTTTCAAGCTTTTCCATTGCTCTGACCCAGAGGTATCCGTCATCACAACCTCAACTCACGTCTCGAAAGCAAGCCTGCAGGGATCCCCTGGCGACTTACTTCTTTCCCCGTGGGCTCGCTGCAACTTCGCTATAAGTCGGAGCTAGCCTGCACCATACCATCATAGGCGGCTTATCCCCCTGCCCACTAGCCGGCAGCTTGCTCCGCTAGTTTTTCGGCTCAAACCAATCACCTTGCCCATGCTGCCGCCCCGCCCTCCAGTTGGCAAAGTGGTGCTTCATCCTCAGTAAGGTAGGGAGAGTTTGCAATTCTTCTGCAATTTCTTCCTCTCTTGCCAGAGTGTGCCATCCTGAGGATCTAGACTGATCCAACGCGACCCCCAGCCTGTTGGCCTTACTCCCTGGGTGACTGTTCCATGTTGGATAACCTCACTGCCTATGTCTCGGAACATGCGGCCAAGCGTCGCTGGCGGGAACGTGCCTACAGCCGCTTTTTGCAGGATTGGCGACGACAAGTGGTACTGCTGCGCCGCCAACGGGCCGGTGAATTCGGCCAGCCGCTAGGGGATCCCTCCTGTGTTTTCAGCGCCCAGTCGGCTTGGTTGCGCTGTGCCGTCAACCCGCAAGGGCCCTGCCAGGGCTGCCCCCACTATTCTCCGCTTGTTCCTCCGCTGCCGGCTCGTCACCCTAATGTTCCCGGTTAGTTTGCCGCATCCAAATCTGTTCAGATGGACTTCTGCATCCTACCGTATCCCCAGGTTGCGCTGGGTTTACACTCCCACTTATGCCAAAGGAAGACCGGCGGCAAGATAAGGGATCCTATCTCCGGTCAACCGTTGCCACTCCCCCTGCCGACCGGCTGGCTAAACGCCAAGGCAACGGCATGGCTGTTTTCCCGGAGCGCTAGGGACTCTGCGCAGTTCCCCAGTTCATCAGCCCAGGGCTCTGCCCGCACCTAAGTAGGAGGCTAGCAAGCCTCTTTTCGTGTCAAAATGAAAGAGAAAGAACGGTAACTCCATCGGCAAAAGCGAGATTCATGGCCCTTTACCTCTCGGCAGAGCATCTTCGCGCCATCCGCCAGCATGGCGAGCAAGCCTTTCCCTACGAGGGCTGCGGTATTTTGATCGGCGAGCTCAAGGGATCGGACAAGATCGTCCATGAACTCTGGGCAGTGGCCAACACCTGGGATCAAGCCGAAAACCCCTTGGCAGACGGGGAATCCAGCCGCCGCCGCTTCTTGATCGACCCGGCGGATTTCAAGCGGGCCAACGACCATGCCATGCGCAAAGGCCTGGGGATCCTGGGCACCTACCATTCCCACCCCAACCACGCGGCTGTTCCTTCGGAGTTCGACCGGCAGCACGCTTTTCCTTGGGGCTTTTCCTGCGTGATTGTTAGCGTGCGCGAGGGCAAGGCAGAGGAGGTGGCAAGCTGGATTTTGGATAAGCAGGAGCAGCCCCAACGGGAGCCGATGCAGATTTGGGAAGACAAATCTCTGCCCTCGCTTGTGGCTCGGGCTGGCTAGAGCCTGGGCGGAGCTGACTGCTGTTTTCCCGCCAACCTTCCCTCCAAAAGTGAGGCTTATGGCTGAGAAGCTTTGGGATCCCTGTTGGGCAATGACTGTGGTGAGGGTTGTCGGAAAAAGCGGTACTCTGAACTTGATGAGGTGACACTTGGAATAGTTCAGCTCAGAACCTCAAGGTGTAGATCAACCAGATCGCTAGAACCCTTCCCCGAACTCCCATGGCAACCAAAGTCCTGATTCCCTCCCCCTTGCGTCCCTACACCGACAACCTGGAAGCTGTCGAGATCGAGGGCAACAGCGTTGGCGAAGTAATGCGCAATCTGATCGCCCGCTATGGCGAGCTAAAGCGCCACCTCTACACCGAAGACGGCAAGTTGCGCAATTTCGTCAACGTTTACCTCAACGACGAGGATGTGCGCACTTTGGCCCAAGGCGACGACACTCCTGTGGGAGAGAAAGCCACCATCAGCATCGTTCCTGCCATTGCCGGAGGGTTTTGACTATGTTGCACCTAGACACCAGCCAAGTCAGCCTCTCCCGCGAGGAGATGGAGCGGTTTTCTCGCCATTTGATCCTGCCGGAGGTGGGCCTGGAGGGGCAGAAGCGGCTGAAAGCAGGCAAGGTGCTCTGCATCGGCACAGGCGGCCTCGGCTCGCCCCTGTTGTTGTACTTGGCGGCAGCCGGCGTGGGGCGGATCGGCATCGTCGATTTCGATGTGGTGGACGTGTCGAACCTGCAGCGGCAGGTGATCCACGGCACTTCCTGGGTGGGCAAGCCCAAGGTGGAATCGGCCAAAAATCGCATCCTGGAGATCAACCCCTATTGCCAGGTGGACGTTTACAACACTGCTCTGAAGGCCCACAACGCCCTGGAGCTGTTTGCCAACTACGACGTGATCGTGGACGGTACCGATAATTTTCCC
Organism: Synechococcus sp. H60.2; assembly: GCF_047462315.1. NCBI lineage: Bacteria > Bacillati > Cyanobacteriota > Cyanophyceae > Synechococcales > Synechococcaceae > Synechococcus > Synechococcus sp. H60.2. The sequence continues at coordinate 7,556 of NZ_JANSIZ010000017.1, forward strand.
ACCCGCTACCTGGTCAACGATGCCTGTGTGCTGACGGGCAAGCCCAATGTCTACGGCTCGATCTTCCGCTTTGAAGGGCAGGCGACGGTCTTCAACTACGAGGATGGGCCCAACTACCGCGATCTCTACCCCGAGCCACCCCCACCGGGGCTGGTTCCCTCCTGTGCCGAGGGGGGAGTGCTGGGGATCCTGCCCGGCATCATCGGCCTCATTCAAGCTACGGAGACTGTGAAGATCCTGTTGGGCATCGGCACGACCCTGAGCGGGCGGCTGCTGCTCTACGATGCTCTAAAAATGAGCTTCCGCGAGCTAAAGCTGCGCAAAAACCCCGCCACCCCGCCCATCACTCAACTTATCGACTATGAGCAGTTCTGCGGGATCCCGCAAGCGCAAGCTAGCCAAGCGGAGATCCCGGAGATCAGTGTGGCCGAGCTGAAGGCGCGGATGGATGCCGGCAAAGATTTTGTGTTGATCGACGTGCGCAACCCCAACGAGTGGGAGATCGGTCGGATCCCTGGCGCCCACCTGATCCCGTTGCCGCAAATCGAAAATGGTGATGGGGTGGAGCAGGTGCGCAAGCTGCTCAACGGCTCGGAGCTGATCGTCCACTGCAAGAGTGGAGTGCGCTCGGCCAAGGCCTTGAAGATCCTACAAACTGCCGGGATCGAGGGGAAAAATCTACGCGGTGGCATCCTCGCCTGGGCTGAGGCTTACGATCCCTCGATTCCCAAGTACTGAGACAACTTCCGGATCCCTGGTCCAGGATATGATGGCTCCGCTGCCCAGAGCCGGCTGTGCCCAATATCTCCCTTTTGCGTCCCTTTTTCCATGAGTGCCACTTTGCCGGCAGAGACAGAAACCATCTTTCACTCCATCCCCGAAGCCCTGGAAGACCTCAAGTGTGGCCGCATGGTCATCGTGGTCGATGACGAAAATCGGGAAAACGAAGGGGATCTGATCTGTGCTGCCCAGTTTGCCACGCCAGAGGTGATCAACTTCATGGCCACCCATGGGCGGGGCCTCATTTGTCTAGCCATGCAGGGATCCCGTCTGGACGAGCTGAAGATCCCGCTGATGGTGGGGCAAAACACCGACAGCAACCAGACTGCCTTTACCGTCAGCATCGATGCTGGGCCAGAGTTAGGGGTTTCGACGGGCATTTCCGCTGCCGATCGCGCTCGGACCATCCAGGCGGCCATCCACCCCCATACGCGACCGGAAGATTTGCGTCGCCCTGGGCATGTCTTTCCGCTGCGGGCGCGGGAGGGTGGGGTACTCAAACGGGCCGGCCACACGGAAGCGGCGGTGGATCTGGCGCTGCTGGCGGGGCTGTACCCGGCAGGGGTGATCTGCGAGATCCAAAACCCGGATGGCTCGATGGCCCGCCTGCCCCAGTTGATCGACTATGCCCGCCAGCACAATCTGAAGATCATCACCATCGCCCATCTGATCGAGTACCGCCTGCGCACCGAACGGCTGGTGCATCGGGGGGCTACTGCCACCTTGCCGACGGAGTTTGGCCGGTTTCAGGTCTACGGCTACCGCGACACCCTCAACCAGGTGGAGCACCTGGCGCTGGTGAAGGGGGATCCGACCCAATTTGCTGCCGAGCCCGTCCTGGTGCGCGTGCATGTGGAATGCCCCCTGGGGGATGCGCTGGGATCCCTGCGCTGCGACTGCCGCCGCCAATTGACCGCCGCCCTGAAGATGATCGACCACCAGGGCAAGGGGGTGCTGGTGTACCTGCGCCGGCAAGAGCAGGAGCTTAGCCTCATCCGGCAAATTCAGTCCTATGCCCTGCAGGATCTGGGGCTAGCTGAAACCGCGCCGCCGGCAGCGATGGATCTGCGGGATTACGGCATTGGCGCCCAGATCCTACGCGATGTGGGGGTGCGCCAAATGCGCTTGATCAGCAACACCTCTCGCCACATCAGCGGCTTGAAAGGATTTGGCCTGGAAGTGGCCGAGCGGGTGCCCTTGCTGGTGGAAGAGCCGGATCTCAATTTGCACGTGCAGCCATCCTGTTCTCTAGAAAACGCGACCCATTCCGGCTTAAGCCTGTAGAGCGTTGTAGGGCCGGGCGGTGTGGTGGAACAGGGGCCGCGGTGCAGCCGGTTCGTCCTCGACCCCATAAGCCTTGCATCCCCAGTGCCAGAACGACCAGGAAGGACGTTTGGGCAAAGATGGAGCCATACGCGCTGGCAAGACAGAGTCCCTGGCCGTGGGGCTCAAGAGGGGCTTTGGCAAGACGGGAATGTCGGATCCCACCTGCGACCACACCTCGTAGCTCTGGGATCGCACCACCACAATGCTGATCAGGGAGCCGCGATCCATGTCGTAGCGGCAACTGTCGATGGCGTCCTGCAGCCGAGAAAAGCTGCGGTTAAAGACGTAAAAATGGCCCTGGAAGCTGATGGCTTCCCAGAAACCTTCCCGTGTCACCGCCACATGGTCGCGATCGGCGGAGGTGTAGTCGAGGATCACCATACGTGTAAAGACTGACTAGCGATGGATCAGATTAGGGTGGCTTTTACCGTATTTCCACTTAAGCACACCATTGCACAGCCCGTCATCCGCGAAATGGCCTGCTTGCAACAAGACTGACTTAAGGCGTTTTCTCGCCCTTGCTGCTCATGGGATCCCGCCCAATTCCCGTCGCAGCTCGGCCATGGCTGCTTCTCCGATGTGGGGGGCGGTGCAGACCAGGTGGGGCGTGCGGATCAGGTCGGGGCGGGCTTGGCGCACTAGGGCGCGCAGGGTGGGGTAGCTGGCCTCGTCGCAGATGAGGGTGTGGGCACGGCGGATTAGGGATCCCACCCGCTCGGCATCGGAAATCACCGCCGTCAGCACCAGCAGGTCTCCCCGCAGGCTGTGGACAATCACCTCGGCAACTTCCAGAAGGGCGGTGCTGATGCTCACCAGCCCTAGACAGGCGTGGGGAGGCAATTGGCGGATCAGGGCAATTTCGCGGGCGTAGTCAGATACCTCCACCGGGAGAACACGGGCCCCCCGCGGCTGGGCAATGGCCTCGACGGCGCTGAGAAAATAGTGGAGCGTCACCACAGTGCCGGAATGGATTTGATCCAGCACGGCGGCCAGATCCTCTAGGGGCACCAACTGCACCCGGATGCCCAAAGTCTGTTGGATTTGTTGGGCCATCAGTTGTCCTGTGCCCAGATCCCGATTGGGCACGCACACCAGCACTTGGGCACTGCAGCGCAACCGCCAGTCGATCTCCGCCAGCAGCAGATCCCGCACCTGCTCCAGAGAAAAGCCCTGTTGCTGAAGCTGATCGATGCCCTGGCGCACCTGCTGCAGGGCTTGTTGGGATCGATCCAGGTTTTCGCCCAGACTACAAGAAGAGCGGTTAACCGCCTGGCGGGCGGAGCCGCTGACGTAAATGCCAGATCCAGCGCGCGTTTCCACCAGACCCATGGCCTCCAGTTGGTGGTAAACCTTGTGGATGGTGTTGCGGTGCAGGCCCGTTTGCATGGCCAATTGACGGGTGCTGGGCAGGCGATAGCCGGGAGGAAATTGCCCGCAGGCAATGCCAAAACAGAGCAAGTTGAAGAGCTGGACAGAGCCAGGGATCCTGCTCTCCGGCTGAATAGAAATGCGCATCATGACGCACTTTTCTCCTTATAAGGAAGCAAATCCAGCTTCCATAAGCTACCCCACCGCGTAGGCGGATGGGGTTTTTAGTAGCCCTGAAGCTCGCTCACAAGAACTCCGTCCCGCTAACGCGAGTGGCAGCGTTAAAATCTCCATCCCCTTCCCAACCACAAGCCGGGTTCACACAACGAAAACGCTTCCCTTCCCGCTGACCAAGCCACAAGCACCGGTGACAGGTCTGCGAACTGTAGGCAGGCGGAACCACCACAACCTTGACTCCTGCTCTTACTGCCTTGTAGCGCACAAACTGCCTCAACGGGTAGAACGCCCAACTATTCGACCGCCGCTGCTCTGGCTTGCTGCGCGGCTGCTGGTTGACACGCTCCCGCCCGCGTCAGCGGGCCAGAGACCTCATCCCAGCCAAGTCTTCCAGGGCAATGGTGCTACAGGCAGCTTTGGCCCTAGAAACAATGGCTTTGAAGATGCAGTAATTCACCCAAGCTTGAAAGCGTCTCTTCCTACCAGACAGCCGTTGCAGCAGTTGACGGCACCTGGGCCGAGAACTATGTGTGCCCTGACTGGCTTTACGCTGGAGAATCGCCCTCAACTGGGAGTAGGGGTCTTTTTCCTGGTTCAACTGCTCTCCATTCCAGTTGTCACCCTCTGCTCGCGTCAGCGGGACGGAGTCCTTATGTGTGGGCAATATCTGTCCTGCCCAAGTCTACACCGATGACCTTGCCGGTGTTTTGGGGTTCCGGCACCTCAGATTCCACGCCAATCTGGATGGAGTAGGAACCATCTTGGCGTTTGACCAACGTGGCTACTTTGAGATGAGAACCTGTCAACATGCCACGCTGATAGTTACCACTCGCGCCAGCGAGCCGGAGCCTTGGTTGCATCCAGCTTTGTGGCTTGCGACGCAGACACCTTGAGCTTGCAAGAGATAGTCAGAACTTGGGTCATGCTGAGTATGTTAGGCATTATCCCTCCTCGCTGTATAGACGGTGGGGTATCCCGCGCATTCAGATGACGCAAATGCAAGGCAACAGCGAGTGCGAAAGTCTAACCCGAGGAAGGCCGGGCACCCATCCCAGTTTCTCACAGCAGAAGCCCCGCCCCGCAGCCAGGACTAAGTGGCTGTTGGGATCCCGGCCTCTATCCGGCTCAGGGCTAAGCTCATTTTGTCCAGCCACTGCAAAAGGTTCTCCAGTTGCTGCGCCGCAGGCACCATCCCCAGGCCCCGCACCGTCACCTTGCCCGGCTGGTAAACAAAGCGAGGCTGTAGGTGAGTGGGCAGCGCTTCCTTGAGGCGGTTCCAGGCGGGCTCCTCCATGGGAGTTTCCAAAAGGACATGCTCCTTGGCCGGCCTGATACGGGAAAAGCCCAGCCTGCGGGCCAAAATCTTCAGCTCCATCACCCGCAGCAGCTCCTGGGTAGGCCTGGGCAGGGGGCCAAAGCGATCCTGCCATTCCTGGGCAATTTGCAACAGCTCGACCCGAGAGCCGGCAGCAGCCAATTGGCGATAGGCCTGCATCTTTTGATCTTCGTCGGGGATATAGCTTTGCGGGATCATGGCGGTGACATTGAGGTCGATTTGCGTATCTTCCACCTGCGGGATCTCTTGGCCACGAATTTCGCGAATGGCCTCTTGCAGCATCTCCAAATAAAGATCGAAGCCCACAGCATTGACCTGCCCCGATTGCTGCGTGCCCAACAGGTTGCCAATGCCGCGAATCTCCATATCCCGCATCGCCAATTGATACCCAGATCCCAGTTGGGTAAATTCCTGAATGGCCTGCAGGCGTTTGCGGGCCTCTTCGGTGAGGATGCCATCTTCTCGGTAGAACAGCCAAGCATGGGCTTGGATCCCAGCCCGGCCCACCCGCCCTCGCAATTGGTAAAGCTGAGCCAGCCCAAACTCCTGGGCATTTTCGATCAAAATGGTGTTGACACGGGGAATATCCAAACCCGACTCAATAATGGTGGTGCAGACCAGGATATCGATTTCCCCGTTGTTAAAAGCCAGCATCGTCGCTTCCAGCTCTCCTTCCGGCATTTGCCCATGGGCAATGGCAATGCGGGCGCCGGGCACCCATTCCCGCAATTTGGCACTGGTCTCTTCGATCCCTTCAATGCGGTTGACAACATAAAAGACTTGCCCGCCGCGATCCAACTCTTGGCGGATAGCCGTGCGAATGACCTCAGGATTGTAGGGGGAGAGGTGAGTTTTAATCGGGCGCCGCGAGGGCGGGGGAGTTTGGATCAAGCTCATTTCCCTCAACCCCGACAAGGCCATATACAGCGTGCGGGGAATAGGAGTAGCCGTAAGGGTGAGCACATCCACCTGGGTTTTGAGGAGTTTAATTTTCTCTTTTTGGTTGACACCAAAGCGCTGTTCTTCGTCAATGACCAAAAGGCCCAAATCGCGAAACTGTACATCCTTGCCCAAAAGCTGGTGGGTGCCCACAATGACATCCAGTTCACCACTTTTGAGGCGGGCCAGGATCTCTTTTTTCTCGTCGGGAGTGCGGAAGCGGTTGAGTAAGCCCACTTGAATGGGATAGGGGGCAAAGCGCTCTTTGAGAGTGTGGTAGTGCTGCTGAGTGAGAATGGTGGTTGGCGCCAAAAGAGCTACTTGTTTGCCAGCGGTTACGGCTTTAAAAATGGCACGGATAGCCACTTCCGTTTTGCCAAAACCCACATCCCCGCACAGCAGCCGATCCATGGGGCGGGGAGACTCCATATCCCGCTTGATCTCCTGGACGGCGCGAATTTGATCCGGTGTCAGAGGATAGGGAAAAGAGTCTTCCAGCTCCTGTTGCCAAGGAGAATCGGGCGGGAAGGCATAGCCCTCCTGTTGGGCACGCTTGGCATAGAGTTCCAACAGGTCAAGGGCCACTTTTTGCAGGCTCTTTTTAACTTTTTGCTTGGTCTTTTCCCAGGTGCTGCCGGACATTTTGTGCAGCGCGGGGGGGCCATCACCGCTAGCCCGGTAGCGGGAGAGGGAGTTGACCTGGTCGGCAGCCACCCGCAGCAGGCCATCGCTGTATTGAATGACCAGATATTCTCGGGTTTCGCCGCCGATGGTGAGGCTTTCCAGCCGCAGGAACTGGCCAATGCCATGGGCCCTGTGAACAACAAAATCCCCCGGCTTGAGCAGGTTGGGATCCACCTGGCGGGAGCTGGCCTGGCGGCGCTTGCGCACATAGGTGGGGGTGGCCAGGCTGTGCTGGCCGAAAAACTCGCGGTCGGTCAGCACCACCCACCCCAGCGTGGGCAGGAGAAACCCCTCCAGATCCGCTAGGCCGGAGTACTTCAGGGCCACCGGCGTGTAGGACTGGAGCTGGCGCTCGATAGTCGGAAAATCTTTGGGGTTGGGCACGTACTGGGCCGGGCAGTCGTGTTCCTGCAGCAGAGCCACGGTGCGGGAGGGCTGGGCGGAGAGGATCCACACCTGCAAGTGTTGCTTGCGGTACTCGCGCAGGGTTTTGGCCAGGGATCCAAACTGGTGGGGAGTGGCAGGGACAGGCCGGCTTTTGAGGTCGAGGACAGCTTCCCCCTCGCCAGCAGGGGCAAAGGCACGGGCCAACAGGCGGGGGAAGGGATCCCACTCAGCGGCCTCAAGATCAAAGGGGCGGTGGAAGGGCACTAGAGCCGGCTCAGCAGCCTGGGCCAATTGCCACTGCTCCTCGGCGTGGGCTAGCCACTGCCGGCTGTGGGCCTGGCACTGCTCCGGCTCGTCGATCAGGATCAAGGTATTGGGATCCAAGTAGCTCAGCAGGTTGGCCGGTGGATTGTAGAGCAGGCCGAGAAAACGGCGCAGGCCTTCTGGGGGAGGCGATCCCTGCTGCTGCAGGGCGGGGGAGAGCTGCTCCATCTTTTCCTGCAGCGCTGGCCAGAGCATGGGCCCATAGCCGGTGGGGGTCAGCCAGACAGAAGGGATCCCATCTTGGGAGCGCTGGCTTACCGGGTCGAACTCCCGCAGCCGTTCCAGCTCATTGCCAAACCACTCCAGGCGCACCGGCCACTCGCAGGCCACCGGGAAAATGTCGAGAATATCGCCCCTTTGGCTCCACTGCCCCTCGCTTTCCACCAGGCTTACCCGCTGGTAGCCCAGCCGGGCCAACTGCTGCCCCAACTGCTGCGGCGACAGCTCCAGGCCAGGTTCCAGCTTGAGGCAGAAGGCCTGAAACACTTCTGGGGGGGGAAGATGGGGTTGCAGGGCCCGCTCCGTGGCCACAACGGCCATGCCCTTTCTGCCCTGGAGACAATCAGCCAGCACCTGCAATTGTCCCCACACCAGTTCCGGCTCCAGGTCAAACGGCTCATAGGGGGAAGCCTCAGAAGTGGGATAAAGGTACACGCTCTCCCAGCCCATGCCCTCCAGTTGCGCCGTCCAGCGGCCTGCTTCTTCCAAAGTGGCAGTCACCACCAGCAGGGATCTCCCCTCCTGCTGGGCCAAAGCCGAGGCCATCAACCCCTTGGCGATCCGACCTGCCCCCTGAATGGCTGCCTGTTGCCGCGATCTCAAGCGGGCGGCCAACTCTTGTACCAAGCCGGATTGGGCGAGAAAGTGCACCAGCGGGACAAACGACATCTTCCACCCCCCACTGCCAACTGGGATCTCCAACAAGCCGGGATCCCAATTCTGGCAGGCCCTGAGGAAAATTTGCATGGCGTTATCCCCGCCCCTCAACGGGCTATTTCGGGATTGCGGATCCCCAGGCTGCCAAGTTCGCAACCCTCTTTATTCTGTAGTCCGCTTTACACGGAGAAAACCTCTTCTCCCGGGATCCTAAAGTTAACCTTTAGAGTCGAGCAGCCCATCGCTGATCCTGGTCAAGATGCAATCCTAGGAGGAGCAAAAAAGATAGCCTTCCCCACCTTATCCAAATGGCTACGGATGTCTGCAGCGAACATACCTGGAGGTGGGCCTGCACAAACTGCAGCAGAGAGGGTTGGGAAAAGTTGAGTTTATCCATCCAAACTGGGTGCCAATCATGTTTCTAGACACCGTCGCGCTTTCTCGACTACAGTTTGCCCTCACGGCCATTTTCCATATGCTATGGCCGGTTTTAACAACGGGACTGGCTATTTATCTTGTTGTTATAGAGGGCCTTTGGCTGAAAACTCGCAATCTAGATTACTATCGCCACGCTCGTTTCTGGTCAAAGATCTATGTGTTGAACTTTGGTATCGGCGTGGCCTCAGGGTTGCCGATGGCCTTTCAATTTGGCATGAACTGGGCCCCTTTTTCTGAGGCGGTGGGCGACTTCTTTGGAACCGTTCTTGGGTTTGAGGGCACGATGGCCTTTATGCTGGAGGCCAGCTTTTTGGGGATCATGCTCTTTGGCTGGGAGCGGGTGCCGCCGGTGATTCACTGGATCTCGACAATCCTGGTGGCCTTCGGCGCCAACCTCTCTACCTTTTGGATCCTGACGGCTAACTCTTGGCTACAGACGCCGGCAGGGGGAGTATTTGTCAATGGAAAGTTTGTGGTGCGCGACTACCTGCAAGCCATTGTCAATCCCTTCATGGTCAATAGCTTTCTGCACATGTTTTTTGCCACTTTGGAGACCTCTTTGTTTGTAATCGGTGGCATCAGCGCCTGGTACATTCTCAAGCGGCGGCACGGCGAGTTTTTTTCCCGTTCCCTCAAAGTGGTCTTGGCAATGGCTCTGGTGGTAGCCCCCTTGCAGGTGTTTATCGGCCACTTGAGCGCAGAGCAAGTGTATCGCTATCAGCCGGCCAAGCTGGCGGCCATGGAGGCCCAGTGGGAGACGATCCCTGCCGGCGAACGAGCCGATTGGAGCCTGCTAGCCCTGCCCAACGACCGAGAAGAGCGCAACGAGTGGGAGGTGAAGATCCCCGGTGTGCTGGGCTATCTGCTGGAGTTTAAGCCCAGGCTGGATCGACCGGTGCAGGGCCTGAAAGCTTGGGATCCCCAAAATCGTCCCCACATGATTGGCCTTATCTACTACTCCTTTAGGACAATGGTGGCCATTGGCCTGTTTCTGGCCGGGCTTATGGGGGTGACCTTGATTCAGTGGTTGAGGGGCAAGCTCTCGGCGGAGGCCCTCTCCCAGCAGAAGTGGCTGATGTGGGCCTGGGTCTTTGCTGGCCCCCTGGGATACATTGCCGTCGAGGCTGGCTGGATTGTCCGCTGCGTTGGCCGGCAGCCCTGGATTGTGTATGGACAACTGCGCACCGCGGAATCCGTTTCGCCGCTGCCGCCGGGAGAGGTGCTGTTTTCTTTGGTCGGCCTGACTGCTTTGTATACGGTGTTTTTCGTGGCTGCCCTTTACTTTGGCAGCCGCATCATCCGCAGAGGGCCTGACCTGGAGCTGCCTGCCCCCGTTCCGGCAACCCAGCCGGTGATCGTGATCGAGCCTGCCCGCCACGAGCCGGATCGCCGTCCTGCAGAAGCTCGCTAGCACCGGTGCAGCCCTAACAGAACCCAGACAACACCGCAGGCTCCTCATCCAACAGCAGCCAAGCCACTTGTCGATTTCCAACTCCCCTCTCCCAGAGGGAGAGGGGTTGGGGGTGAGGGCCCAGAAGAAGAGGGGCTGGGGGTGAGGGGGATCATGTCTCGAACTGGTCGGAAATAAACTACAGAGAACGACGATGGAATCTTTCGAGCCTTTACAGCAGTTTTTACCGCAAGTCTGGTTTTTTATCCTCGGTCTCTTCCTCTTCCTTTATGTTCTGCTAGATGGATTTGACTTGGGGGTTGGCATCCTCTCCCTGACGGCTTCTAGCGAGACCCGCCGCAGCATTCTCATGACCAGCCTGGGCAATGTCTGGGATGCCAACGAGACCTGGCTGGTGTTGATGGGGGGATCCTTATTTGGATCCTTTCCCCTCGCCTACGCCACTATTCTCAACGCTCTCTACATTCCGCTGGTGATCATGGTGGTGGGCCTGATCTTGCGGGCTGTCTCTTTCGAGTTTCGGGAGAACGCCGACAACAAGCTGGTGTGGAACCTCGCCTTCGGGGTGGGCAGCTTTTTGGCGGCCTTGGGCCAGGGGTTTGCCTTGGGCAGCGTCTTCGAAGGGATCCGCGTCGACGAAGCCGGCCACTTTGCCGGCAGCCCTTGGGATTGGCTGACCTGGCGCACAGTGTTGGTGGCTCTTACCTTGATCCAGGGCTACGTGTTAATCGGCTCGGCCTATCTGATCGTTAAGACCACCGGCGAGCTGCAGAAAACCTACTACAAGACAGCAACCATTGCCACCTGGACAACGTTGCTGGGGGCAGTGTTTATCACCATCAGCACCCCCATCATGTCGGAGCAGGCGCGCGCTCAGCTTTTCTCGCCTCCTCTTTTCTATATCTTTGCTGCCATCCCCGTTTTGGGACTTTTGTTGGTGGCTCTGTTGCTGCGCAGCCTGCGGCGGCGAGAAGAAAATAGCGTTTTGGTTTACACTTTTTTAATCTTTGCCCTTTCTTTTATCGGCCTGGGGTTTATGGTTTTCCCCAACATTATTCCTCCCAGCGTCACCATCTACGAAGCAGCCGCTTCTCCCAGTTCACTGGTGTTTATGCTCACCTTTATTGGCTTTTTGATCCCGGTTATTTTGTCCTACAACATCTACAACTATGTGGTGTTCCGGGGTAAGATCGTGGTGCAGGAAGCAACGCCAGAAGAGGCCAAAGTTTCGGAGGCAGCTTAAACCCAAAGCAAAAAGTCTCAACTTTTAAATCAAGACCCCGCCGAGCGTTTTGCCAGGCGGGGTACATTTGCAAGCAAAACAGGGTTAACCTTGAGGGGGCCATCGGATGGGTGGCATGGCCACTCCTTAAGAAGCGCTGCTCTCTTTGGGTAGGAAGAGCAATTCCTCCAGCAGATTTGGCCTCTTCACTCCCGCTTCAGCCACTGCCGGATCTGCTCGGCAGCCACATCGCGACCTCCCAAACCAAAAGCCAAAGCCACCGCGACGGCAATCGCGCCCAGCACTAGGCCAAAAGCTAGCACCACAATGTCGGTGGCTACACCCATCTGTTGTAAGGCCATGGCGCCGACGAAAACCAAGATGGCCACCCGCGCCGCCTGCGCCAGCACGCCTGCAGAGGGGTTGCCCAAGCTCTTGATCATGGAATGGGCCAAATTGGCCAGGTAAAGGCCGATCCCGAACACCAAGGCGCCGATGAGCACCCGCCCAGAAATCAGCAACAGCCCCTCTACGATGTCGGTTAAAGCAGCAAACTGCAACAGCTCCACCGCCGGCACCGCCCCGAACAAGACCACGCCCACCCAGACCACCAGGCCGGCAATTTCAGAGGGGGTGCGCCGCTTCACCAACTCCCCTTCAGCGGCAGGCGCTTCAGGAGCAGGGGCCAAGGGCAAGCCCAGGCCAGCAGCCAAGCGGTCAAAGCCCACCGCCTGCAGCAACTGGGTCACCAAGCCCGCCAAAAACTGCCCCAGCCAGTAAAAGACGGCCAGAATCAGAGCCGATCCTGCCATTCGGGGAATGGCCCGCAACACCTGCTCCAGCATCGCCACCGCCGGATCCGAGATGGCCCGGATTTCCAGAGCATTGAGAGCCGCAATCACCGCCGGGATCAACACCAAGATGTAGGCCACCGTCCCGACAATCTGGGCCAACTGGGGAATGCCAAAGCGGGCCCCCAAGCGGTTGGCTCCTGCTGCCGCCAGCAAATTCGAGATGAGGCCGCGCACAATGCGGGCCAAAAACCAGCCCACCCCACCGATGATGAGCGCTCCCAAAATGCGCGGCACCATCGACAGGATTTGATCCAGCAGGTTTTGCACCGGCCGCAGCGGCCCCCGCAGGTTCAGCGTATCCAGGATGAGCGGCAAAAAGAACAAGAGAATCAACCAGTAGAGGGCGTCACCCAGAGCTTCATTCAAGAGAAAAGGAGCGACCTCAGCCCCCCCCTCTGACTTTGCAGCCGTTCCTTCTGTGGCCGCTTCTGTACCCACCTCACCGGCAGCGCTCTCCTGTTGGAGAGGCTGAGCCAGCCGCTCGTCCAAGTTAAAGCGCCGCAGCCCCCGAATGACCGCTAGGCGGGCAACCGTGGCCACCGCCCAGCCCACCACCAGCAGCACCAGGGCTCCACCCAGCCGCGGCAGATAGACAAAGATTTCGCCTAAAAACCGATTGAGCGGATCGGAGACGGCCTGAAGCTGTAGGGCATTCAGCACCGCCACCAACACAAAAGCCAGGATGATCCAGTAAACAGCAGCGGCCACCCAACGCTCCGTTTGCGGCAGCTTCTCCCCAGGCTTTTGGCCCATAATCCAAGCAGCCAGGCGGTTATCGAGCTGCGTCCGCTTGAGCAGCCCCCGAACGCCGAAGGCCACCGCCGTGGCCACGAACCAACCCAGAATTAGGATGAAAACCGCCGCCAGCAGATTGGGCATAAAATCGACAAGCCTGGACCAAAGATTGACAAAAAAAGAGACAGTCTCATCTCTAAAAGTGTTTACAGGGGTGTCCATAATTACCCTCACAGCCTGAAATGCTCAGGATGCACAAATGATAAGAGTAGGTTAGCCTGAAGCGCTTCCTTGGGCAAGCTGGGTTTGTCTGGGAGAAAGCCTCAAATGTCAAAAGAAACGGCAGGTCTTGAAACAAAGCTTTACATCTATCCACAGGCGGCAAGGGTTGAGCCAAGCTGCAGGGGTTCTGCCCAAGAAAATTTAAGGTTTAGGTGTATAGGGGAAAACTTTTGCAGTTCTTTAGTGTTGGTTTTTCCTAAGCTTAAATCGGTTTCTTCCAATACACCAGACCATCTTCTCCGTTGTTGTAATAGCCCTTGCGGCGTCCCAGCAATTGAAACCCTGCCGATTCATAGAGGTGGATGGCGGCGTGGTTGGAAGCCCTCACTTCCAACGTGGCCCAGCGACAGCCTGCTGCTCTAGCTTGGTCTAGGAGCGCTTCTAGGATCCTCCGGCCCAAGCCTTGTCGCCGGTGACCGGGATCCACCGCCAGCGAGATGATGTGGCCTTCTTCTTCGATGCGCCAGAGGATGCCAAAGCCCACCAGCGCTGGTGCTGTTTGCGTCGGCGTCGCGAGGTCTGGAGAGGGAAGGGAGAACTCTGTTCGGCCCGAGCCACAGGAAGCGCCAACGGCAACCGGTTCCGCCACAACCCCAATCACCGTGCTGGTGGGCCGTTCCAGCTCCGCGCGATACCCCTGTTCCCCCCAGTGTCCGCCGTAGCAGCGTCGATCTAGCTCCAGCAATTGGGGCAGGGCGGTGATGTCGAGCATCTGCAGCCGATAACTTGTGCTACCCATGGTGGTCTAGTCCCGCAATTCGCAGAACTCCGATAGCAACAACTGCCCAAAGGGATCGTCATCCGGGGCGGCGTAGGGCAGGGCTCGGCGGCTAAGGCTCAAGATCTGGCCCCCCGATTGGGGATGGGGCTTGAGCTCGTAGTCGATCCCTTCTTGGAAGCCGGCCTCTTGTAGGTAATCTTGGGCGGCTTTGAGGATCCCTGCTCGCAGTTGGGCTTTGACGGCGGGGGCCATGAGGTGGCGAACAAACCAGCGGGCGCTGTCGGGATCCACCTCGGCAAGGTATTGGAGAGCGGGGGTCAACACCGCGGAACGCTCTTGGGGAGAGAGGCTGTTGACCTGCTGCGCCACCGCGGGCACATCCCGCCGTTGCAGGGCCGCGATCAGGGCTTGGATGGCTGGAGAAAAGGTGGGATCCATGGCTGGGGATACCAGAGGGCTTCGAGGGTATGGACAAGGTCTGCCGCTTCCGCAGGAGAAGGAGGATGGGGTAGACAGACCGTGACATGGCCCAGCTTGCGCCCGGGGCGGGCAGGGGTTTTGTGGTACCAGTGCAGCGTGGCATTGGGGATCCCCGCCAGACGCTGCCGCTTTTGGGCATAGTCACTGCTGGAGTGCTCATAACCCAAGAGGTTCACCATCACTGCCCCCCCACACTTGAGGGAGGGATCCCCCAAGGGAAGGCCAGTGATGGCCCGCAGGTGCTGCTCAAATTGCGAGGTGTGGCAGGCTTCCAGGGTGTAGTGGCCGGAGTTGTGAACCCGCGGTGAGATCTCGTTGATCCAGATCCCGGCCTTGGGGTGGGGCGGCGGCACCCAGAAGAGCTCGATGGCGAACACACCCACCGCGTCCAACTTGTCCATCACCTTGACCGCCAGGTCGCGAATCTCGGCCTCGACAGTCGGGGGAATGCGGGCGGGCGCCAGCACATAGCGGCAGACCTGCTCGATCTGCACAGTTTCCACCACGGGGTAGAGTTGGATCTCCCCCGCCAGCCCGCGGGCCACGATCACCGCCAGCTCCCGCTCAAACGGGATCCACTCTTCCAGCAGCAGCGGGATCCCGGCATACTCGGCCAGAGCCTGTTGCAAGGTTGCTCGGTCGGGCAGGATGCGGGTGCCCTGGCCATCGTAGCCCTGCCGCCGCCGCTTGAGCACTACCGGAAAGCCCAACCCAGATAGGTCTGCCGTCTCCGCAGGGCAAAAGGCCGGCACCGGCACCCCCAACTCCGCCAAGAACTGTCGTTGGTGCAACTTGTCCAGCAGCGGCTCTAGGGTGCTCAGGCGAGGGCGAAAGCGGGATCCCTGCGGATCCAACTTGCGCAGCTCCGGCAGCGGGATGAACTCGTTCTCAAAAGTTACCACCGGGCAGCGTTGCAGCAACTGGGCTGTGGCCTGAATGTCCGTCACAGCACCCCAGACCACACCGTCGGCTACTGCCACCGCCGGATCGGTGGGGGCAGCGGCCTGCACGATCAGCGGGATCCCCAAGGGGCGGGCCGCCAAAGCCAACATCTGCGCCAACTGCCCGCCGCCGATCACCCCCACCGGTTGGAAGCTCTGGGTTTTTGGGGATACCTGGGGTTCCACCACTGTCTCGCTATACTGACGGGTATGCTGCTATCTGTTGCATCTTGGATCCAGAAATCATTATGGGATCCCTTGCCCTCGAGCGCTAGGAGCAAAACAGTGCAATCCCCTCAACCCTCTGAGCTCAGAGCTTTGATTGACCGGGCCTTGGCAGATAAGGTCCTAACCCGCGCTGAACAACAGCAGATCCTCAATGCCGTCATGGCCGATCAAGAGATTTCCCCAGAAGAGCACGAGCTGCTGGAATTGGTTGTGGAGCGCCTCAGCAGCGGCGAGATCCAAGCTGTGGATTGAGCCCCATCCCCAGGTTCTCCTCAAAACTTCAGAGAACGGATCCCTACTTGGGCTGCCGGGCACTCTGTCGTCCTGGGCCAGTTCCGGTGGGCGGATCGCCTAGAATAATTCAGAACCCACCTGTTTCTGCTGCCATGAGTTCTCGCTCTTCAGATTGGTTCACGCGGGCTCGCCACCTTTTCTACGGCGCGGCCACTGCCCTGGTGGAGATCCTCCAAGACCCGGAAAAGCGGGCCGAAAACCTCAACCGCCTCTCGATGGATCTGGCGCAACTGGCAGCAGAACTGGAGCAAAAGGGGGAGCTGATCGAACAGGAAGCCGTTCGCTACGTTGAAAGTCTCAGGGATCCAGCCGCCAACGCCCCCGCCGCAGAGAGCGAGAGGCCCGCCCCTGCTGAAAGCGCCCCCCCGACCACGGCTTCCCCTGCCCCTATCTCCAAAGAAGAAATGGCCGAGCTGATGGAGCTGATCCACCAGATCGAGTCTTTGCGCCTGGATCTGGAGCGGCTGCGCACCGAGCCTCCCTCTGCCTCGTCCTAAGTCTTGTGCGGTTCGACGTCATCACCCTCTTCCCAGAATTTTTTGCAACGCCGCTGCGCATCGGGCTGGTGGGCAAAGCCCTGGAGCAGGGGATTGCCGAGGTTCACTGCACCAACCCGCGGGACTTTGCCACCGACAAGCACCGCCGGGTCGATGATGAGCCCTACGGGGGTGGGGTGGGCATGGTGCTCAAGCCAGAGCCCTTTTTTGCTGCCGTTGCCTCCCTGCCCCGCCTGGATCCCTACGAGATCATCTTGCTCACGCCGCAGGGGCAACCGCTGAACCAGGCGCTGCTGCGGGAGCTGGCCCAAAAGGCGCAGCTCATCCTGCTCTGTGGCCAGTACGAGGGCTTTGACGAGCGGATCCGCCAATATCTGGCCACCCGCGAGGTGTCGCTGGGCGATTTTGTCTTGACGGGGGGGGAGATCCCGGCGCTGGCCTTGATCAACGGCGTGGTGCGGCTCTTGCCGGGCACAGTTGGTAAAATGGACTCGCTGAGGAGCGAAAGTTTCGAGACGGGGCTGCTGGAGTATCCCCAGTACACCCGTCCACCGGAGTTCCAAGGGCACAAGGTGCCGCCGGTGCTTCTCTCAGGCGACCACCGAGCCATTGCCCGTTGGCGTCTGCAACAGCAGTTGGTTCGCACCTGGCAAAGGCGGCCAGACCTGTTGGCCAAACGCCCCCTCACGCCCGAAGAACAACAGTTGCTGGCAGAGGGGCTAGCTGAGCAGCACACCGATGCGGAGGAACAGGATCAATGTTTGTAAACCGTCTCCGCTCCCCCCTCAACCCCCGGCGCGGGATCCCTGCGGCCCTGGGTCTGCTTCTGCTGGGGATCCTGGCCAGCGCCGAGGTTGCCTTGGCCCAAAGGGGAGATGTCAACGAGGCCATCCGCCGCGACCGCAACGTCCAGTTGTTCGACGGCACCAGCATTGACATGAACGACCTCCTGCGAGCCGCCGAGTTTCTCTCCCGGCAAAATGCCGCCTCGCGTTGGGACAGCAAGGCCGGGATCGACGCAGCGGTAGAGCAATTCAACCGCTCCCGCCGCCCTTTGGTGCTCTCCCCGAGGGTGCTGACGCCTGAGCCCACTCCCACCCCTTGAGAGGGATCCCACCCCCAACAGATCTGTTAAGATCGCTAAGCCGATCTTGAGTGCGCCAAAAGGTGGCGCACCGTTTTCGGGATCCAGCAGGAGATACCGCCGTGGTTAAAAGCACCTCTTCCAGCAAGGCCGATACGGAACAACGTTTGGATCCCGCCAGCCGGGGCCACTCCAGGGACAACTCCCCTGAGTCCAAGGGGATTCTCGGCTTCCTCCAGGAGACCCGCGCGGAATTGGCCAAAATTGTTTGGCCGAGCCGCCAGCAACTGATTAGCGAATCGGTGGGCGTCTTACTGATTGTGTTGGCCTTCGCCTCGTTCATCTACCTGGTCGATCAACTGTTTGGCTGGCTGGCCACTCAACTGTTCTCGTGAGGTCCTTTCTCAGATGGCCCCTGCCAGGGATCCCTATTCATTTTTGGGGACGGGAGGCCCATGCATACAGACAGACAGAGAGAGGAGGTGAGGTGATGAGCCCAAAGCCAGAGCAGCGGTGGAAACGCCGTGGGGGCCACCCTGAGCCCCTAGAGACTGTAGACACGGCGCCAGAAGGGGAAGAAGGCGAAAGTCAAGGTCGTCGCAACCTGCGCTGGTACGCTGTGCAGGTGGCCTCAGGCTGCGAAAACAAAGTCAAAAGCACCCTGATGCAACGGGCGGCGGCTCTGGATGTGGCAGATCAGATTGTCGAGGTGGTGATCCCGAAGCGGACGGGCTTCAAGCTAGATCGATCCGGCAAGCGCCAGGAACAAGAGGAAAAGATTTTTCCCGGCTATGTGCTGGTGCGCATGGATCTCAACGACGACACCTGGATGGTGGTGAAAACTACCCCCAACGTGATCAACTTCGTTGGCACGGAAGAAAAGCGGGCCTACGGTCGTGGTCGGGGCCATGTGACGCCACGGCCCCTCAGCCCAAGCGAAGTCCAGCGCATCTTCAGCAGCGTTGAGGTGGAGGAAGTGCCCCTCAAGATCGACATGGCACCTGGGGATCGCATCGAGGTGCTCTCCGGCCCCTTCCAAGGATTTTACGGCGAAGTGGTGGATGTCAGCCCAGAGCGGGGCAAGCTCAAGGCCTTGATCTCGATTTTCGGGCGCGATACTCCGGTAGAATTAGAGTTTGGTCAAGTGCGAAAAGAGGTGTAACTGCGTTTCATGGCTAAGAAACTGGTGGCAGTGGTCAAGCTGGCCATCCAGGCGGGCAAAGCCACCCCCGCCCCCCCCATCGGCCCGGCGCTGGGCCAGCACGGGGTTAACATCATGGCCTTCTGCAAGGAATATAACGCCAAAACGGCGGATCAAGCCGGGATGGTGGTGCCGGTCGAGATCTCGATTTACGAGGATCGCAGCTTCACCTTCGTCCTCAAGACGCCGCCGGCTTCGGTGTTGATCAAAAAAGCCCTCGGCATTGAGTCGGGATCCAGTGAGCCCCACAAAGTCAAGGTGGGATCCCTGACGCGAGCGCAACTGCGTCAGATTGCCGAGCAGAAGTTGCCCGATTTGAATGCCCGTGATGTGGAGGCGGCTATGAAAATCATCGCCGGCACTGCCCGCAGCATGGGGGTGACAATCGTCGATTGATGAAGGATCTTTAGTCTGATTGTTGTCTTGAAGTTTTGGGGGAGAGAGGTTCTCGCCAGCACCCCGAGGAGAAACGATGGCTCGAAAACTGTCCAAACGTATGCAGGCTTTGCGGGAGAAGGTCAAGCCCATTGCCTATCCCCCCGCAGAAGCCCTGGCTCTGATGAAGGAGACGGCCACTGCCAAATTTGACGAGGCGGCAGAGGTTCACATCCGCCTGGGGATCGATCCCAAGTATGCCGACCAGCAGTTGCGCACCACCGTCGTCTTGCCCCGCGGCACCGGGCAGGAGATTCGGGTGGCGGTGATTGCCCGTGGCGAGAAGGTTACGGAAGCCCAGAACGCAGGAGCCGACCGGGTGGGCTTTGAAGACCTAATCGAGGAGATCGGCAAGGGCATGATCGATTTCGACCTGCTGATTGCCACCCCCGATGTGATGCCCCAGGTTGCTAAGCTGGGGCGCCTATTGGGGCCGCGTGGCCTCATGCCCTCTCCCAAGGGTGGGACGGTCACCATGGATTTGGCCCAAGCCATCAAGGAGTTCAAAGCCGGCAAGCTGGAGTACCGGGCGGACAAAACCGGCATTGTGCATTTGATTTTCGGCAAGTGCAAGTTCCCTGTCGAAGCACTGCTGGAAAACTTGAAAGCCGTGCAAGAGTCTGTTGACCGCAACCGTCCCCCTGGAGCCAAGGGCAAGTATTGGCGAGCCCTACATGTTTGTGCTACAATGGGCCCCTCGATTGAGGTTGACATCAATGCCCTGCGAGAGCTAAAGTTGGTTGCCTAAGGCTGCTTCGGCGCTGCAAAGGGAAAAAGGCAGTTGTTTGCCGTTTGAATTGACTATTTTTCTGGAGGATCTGGGCAGAGAAGAGCTTCCCACAGTTGAATAGCAAGCCGAAGACAGCAGGTGCCTAGGGGCTTAATGTCCTGCCGAGGTTTGAGTGGAGTGCAAAGGGATCCCGTTGTGGATTGCTGGGTTATGCCTGCCTCAATGCGTCTCGGCTCTGGCTGGGACGCATTCTATTTGGCGGCTCTAGATACCCCCTTCCGACGGCAACACCTGTTCGGCCCTCAGTAAGCCAGTGACAACAAAGGAGGTGAGCGCATGGGCAAGCAACCTGTAGCGAAAAAAGCGGAGGTGGTCGATGAAGTTCGATCCCTGTTGCAAGCCAGCCAAATGGTGCTGGTCATCGACTACAAGGGGCTGACCGTTTCCGAGATGAACCAACTGCGGGCGGAGCTGCGCAAGGCGGATGCTGTCTGCATGGTGGTTAAAAATACCTTGATGCGGCGGGCTGTCGCCGACCAAAAGGCTTGGGCAGGGATTCTTCCCTTCCTGTCAGGGCCGACGGCCTTTATCATGATCCGGGGTGATATTCCAGCGGCCCTGAAGGCGTATCAAGATTTCGCCAAGCAAACCAAGAAGACCGAATTCCGCGGCGCCGCTGCCGAGGGGCTATCCCTGACCTTGGATCAGGCCAAGGCCATCGCCGAGCTGCCGCCCAAGGAGGTGCTCATGGCCCAAGTGGCGGGCAGCCTCAAGTCGGTGGCCACCCGACTGGCAGTGGGGCTCAATGCAGTGCCCACGCAAGTGGCTCGCGGTATCTATGAGATCCCGGCCTCCCTGGCAAGGGCCATCCGGGCTATTGCCGACAAGGAGGCGGCCTGACGGGATCGACCTGTGTTGGGTTCATCAACCCAATTCCACCTATCCACTTCGTTACCCTGAGGAGACAAGACCATGGCTTCGGAGCGTGTTCAAAAGATCCTGGAAGAGTTGAAAGCATTGAGCTTGTTGGAGGCTGCCGAGTTGGTGAAAGCCATCGAAGAAACCTTTGGCGTCAATGCGGCTGCCCCAGCAGGTGGCATGGTTATGGCTGCTCCCGTGGCAGCGGCAGCGGCACCGGCGCCAGCAGCGGCGGCTGAACCGGTGGAAGAGCAAACGGCCTTTGATGTCATTCTCGAGGCTGTCCCTGCGGATAAGAAGATCGCCGTCCTCAAGGTGGTGCGCGAGTTGACCGGCTTGGGCCTGAAAGATGCCAAAGATCTTGTGGAGGCCGCTCCCAAACCGGTCAAGGAAGGGATCCCCAAAGAGGAAGCCAACGAGATCAAGAAGAAGCTGGAGGAAGCTGGTGCTACGGTCAAGGTCAAGTAGTTCCATCAGCAGGGGAAAGGGATCCTCATTCAGAGCGTCTCTTGCTCCCAGCACAAGGGAGCTGCCAGAGCTCCAAGTTTAACCAGAACGATGAAGGAGGGGCAAAGCAGCTCCTCCTTTTTCGCTGATACGCCGCCGCGCTCTGCCCCTCTCCCTCGGAGAGGCAGGGAAATTGCTGGGCTGATCCCCCTTGCCGATTGGGGCGGTTAAACCCTGAAAACGCCCTCGTCAGCCGGTCGGAAACCATTACAATGGGTTACGGACGTTCGCCAGCACCCCCCATGGACTTCGGAGTCGGATTTCTTTCCAACAACGTCATGCTGCCGATCCTGGATTTTTTCTACGGGATCGTGCCCAGCTATGGACTGGCCATCATCTTCCTGACGTTGGTGATCCGCTTTGCCCTCTACCCGCTCAACGTCGGATCTATCCGCAACATGCGGCGCATGAAGGTGATTAACCCTTTGATGCGGCGGCGGATGCAAGAAATCCAGGAGAAGTACCGGGATGACCCACAAAAGCTGCGCGACGCCCAGGCCAAACTGTACAGCGAGCTGGGAGTCAACCCGCTGTCGGGTTGTCTGCCGCTTTTGATTCAAATGCCGGTGCTCTTTGCTCTCTTTGCCACGCTGCGGGGATCCCCCTTTGCAGCGGTTACCTACGACGTCAACCTGCAGATCTTGCCAGCAGAGGTGGCGGCAGAGGTGGTGCCCACCCCCTACGTCAGCCCCAGTAAGAACATCTTCGTCGCCGACTCGGTACACAAGCCAGTGGTGCTGGTGGAGCCCAAAGGCACCAAGATTGCCGTAGGGGAGCAGGTGCAGTTTCTGCTGCAGGGGCCGGGGGGCAAGCCCTTTGAGCAGTTGGTGGCAGAAGCGGGCGGGGATCCCAGCCTGTTGCAGCCCACCTGGAAGATCACCAAAGGAGAAGAGCGGGCCCAGATCCAGCCGGATGGCACCTTGCTGGCCCTGCAGCCAGGGGAAGTGACTGTGGAGGTTGCGATCCCGGGCCTAGCCTCTGACACGGGCTTTCTGTTTATCGACAAGTTAGGCCGTGTCGGCGCCTTTGACCCGGATGGCACCATCCACTGGGACATCATCGGCATGATTGTCCTTTTCGGCGTCTCCATTTACCTGAACCAATCCCTGACCAACGCTGGCCAGGAGACAGGCCAAGAGGATCCCAGCCAGAGCTCGATGGCTCGCATCACCCCTGTGCTGTTCTCAGCAATGTTCCTGTTCTTCCCCTTGCCGGCTGGAGTTTTGCTCTATATCCTTGTCTCCAACATCTTCCAAACTGTGCAAACCTTCTTGCTCTCGCGGGAGCCGTTGCCGGAGAACTTGCAGCGGTTGGTGGAAGAGGAGCGCCGCCGCGCTGCCCAGGTGATCACGGTGGAAGCCAAGGAGGTTGACCGACCGGCCAAGCCAAAGGCAGCTGGGGGAGGGCGCGAATCCCTGCCCTTTGAGCCCTAGGCAGTCCTTGCTGCTTGGCGTGGGGTGAGCTTACGGTCGAGTGCTTGATACCTCTTCAGAATTGGAAGCTGCCCAGGATGAGCCCCTCTGAGTCCTCTACGGGATCTTTGAAGGGATCCGCCGCCAAAAAATCGCATCAGAAGTCTGAGGGAACCGTTGCGCCTTCCCAGGGCAAGCTTTCTCCTGCCGAACATCGAGAACGGGCCAGGCAGTGGTTGCAGCAGGTGCTGGCGGCGATGGGAATCCCGGCAGTGGTGCGTGTGGTGGGGGAGATAATCGAAATTGAGGCCGATTCTCTAACTCCGGCCCAGAAGCAAATGCTGCTCTCAAAAGCGCCTGCATTGCCCTTGCCGTCGTCCAAAGAAGCTGGCCCTGAGGAAGAGCGCTCCCCGGTGGTTTTGGATGCGTTGCAGTATCTGGCCAACACCCTTCTCAACCTCAACCAGCCAGAAGACCAACAGCAGCCCTATATCCTGGATCTGGATGGCTATCGTCAGCGCCGTTTGCAGGAGCTCAAAGCCTTGGTTGCTGTCGCGGTGCAAAAGGTGAGAACCAGTGGTCGGGAATACGAGTTTCCCGATCTTTCTGCTGCCGAGCGGCGGCAGATCCACACGCTCCTGAAAGACCCTGCCTACGCCGATCTGGAAACCTTCAGCCGTGGCAAAGAGCCTGACCGTCGTCTGGTGATCCGGCGGGCCTCTTCTCGACCCTGACCTGGGGGCTCTCTTGCCGATAGGGGCGATTCTAGGGATCCCTGCTACCCAGAACGTATAGAGGGGGATGTCATGCTGAGGCCAATTCGTCTATCCGACCTGCGGCAGATGCCCGGTCAAACCCAAGAGGTACAGTTTAGGCAGTTTTTTTCAGGTTTTGAGAGCTTGACCCCTGTGGAGGGATCCCTGCAGGCCAGCCACCGGGGGCATTTCCTGGAGGTGAGCGCCGAGGCCCGCACCATCGTCACCCTCACCTGTCACCGCTGCCTGCAGCAGTTCAACCACCGGCTGCACCTGCAGGTTGAGGAGATCATCCTAATTCGGGAGCCCAGTCCTGAACCGCCGCCTCTAGAGCTGGAATTGCGGGACGAAGAAGATCTGCTGGAGAGCCTGCCGCCCAACGGCGAGCTGGATATCGAAGACTGGATGTACCAACACCTGCATTTGGAGATGCCCCACCAGTTGCCCTGTCGCCCCGATTGCCCGGGCATTGTGGTGGAATCGGCTGCGCCGCCTCCGGTGGATCCCCGCTGGTCGGCCCTGGCTGCCCTCCTTAAAGACTCCCCCCATCCCTAGCCACTCTCCACGGGGGGGGCTCCGGGCCATGAGCTGTATCGCTGCTGGCTAGAATGACCCCATATTTGCAGGTTCTCTGGCGTTTTGCTCGGCCCCACACCGTCTACGGCACCAGTGCCAGTCTGCTGGGCCTCTACTTGCTGGCCGGGTTCGTGGCCGCTGAACCAACGGCCCTGCTAACTGTCCTTCCCCAGTTGGGCGTGGCTTGGGTGGCTTGTCTGGCGGCCAATGTCTATATTGTCGGCCTCAACCAGCTCACGGATATCGAGATCGACCGCATCAACAAACCCTATCTGCCCCTGGCCGCCGGCTCCCTAAGTTGGCGACAGGGGGTGGGGATCGTCGCCGTCTGCGGGGTGGCATCCATCCTATTGGCCCTGACAGGGATCCCGTACCTGTTGTTGACGGTGCTTTTGAGCAACGGAATCGGCACCGCCTATTCCTTGCCCCCCCTGCGGTTGAAACGATTTCCGCTGGCGGCCTCGGCTTGTATCTATTGTGTGCGGGGGTTGATCGTCAATCTGGGCCTGTACAGCCATTTTCAGCAGTTGATGCAGGGGGAAGTCGAGCTTTCTGCTCCCATTGTTTTTCTGACAGGGTTTATGTCTATTTTTGGGCTGGTGATCGCCCTTTTCAAAGATATTCCCGACATGGAGGGGGATCGGCGGTTTGCCATTGCCACCTTTTCGTTGCGCTTTGGCCAGGAGCGGATCTCAAAGTTTTGCATTGGCATTTTGGCCGCTTGTTACCTAGCGTTTATCGCTTTGGGAAGCTATTTTCTTCTCATGGGCCAGGGTGCCTGGATGCTGTTAGGGCATGGGCTGGGGCTAGGAATCCTTGTAGGCTATGGTGTTCGCCTGGATCTGGGTTGCCGCGACGCGATCGTGGCCTATTATCAACTGATCTGGAAGTTGTTTTACTTGGAGTACTTGCTCTATCCTTGGGCCTTCTTCCCTTTTTCCTAGCGATTTCTCGCCCTGGATCTCAGGCAGGCAGTAGATCTCCAAAAACCTAGAGATACCGCTTCATCTGGATGCGAAAGCGGCCTTTTTTCGTCTCGGCTACCTCTTCAATTTGCAGCCGACCGCGACCACGAATAGCAATCCAATCCTGGGGGCCGACAGTGTAGCTGGCTTGGGTAATCGGCTTCCAATTAACCCGCACCTCTCCCCGCTGGATCTCTTCCACCATCTTGCTGCGGGACAGGCCAAATCCCGCCGAGGCCACTGCATCCAGGCGCAAAGAGGCTTCCACGCTGGTGATGGACTTCACCCGCGGCGGTTGAACCTTTAATTGGTTGAGAGGGATGGGACTGACCTTGACGGGCACGCTGCGCACCTGCGTCAGGTTGAGGCTGAGATAGTCCACCAATTCCGGCACAACGATGGCCTGGGCCCCCGTGTCACCTAAAACAAGGATGTCTCCCACTTTCTCCCGGGCAATGCCAGCTCCCAGCAGGGCTCCCAAAAAATCGCGGTGAGTGGCCGGGTCGAAAAGAAAGTTTCCCTGTATCTGAACAGCGGCCAAGGGGATCCCTTCTGCGCCTTCCACCTTCAAGCTGACCTCAGAGCGAGCCAGGGCTAGGCGTTGCCGCTCCGCCTGGGCATAGCCCCCCCAGGCCACCACCTGCAGTTCAGCCAAGTTGTGCAACCGGCTTTGCACCTCGGCTACCTCTGGCGGGGAGAGAAAATCGCTCCAGACCACTTGCCAGGTTTTGAGGGCTTGCTCCCCCAGATCCAGAATGCGCGCTAAGGTTTCTCGATACTCCGCTCCTTTCAGTAGATCGACTCTGGGCAGCATGTTGGGACGCTTCAACCTTCTTTACGGCTTCGTTCTGTTTGTCCCATGCTAAGCTAGATCCCCAGGATCCTGGCGGGCGTAGCCAAGTGGTTAAGGCAGAGGATTGTGGTTCCTCCATTCGTGGGTTCGAGTCCCATCGTCCGCCCTGCCAAAGAGAGAAAGGGGCCTCTATTCGCAGCTTAAAACCAGGGTGCCCACGGCGTCGATGCTGCCTGTCCAACCGGCTTCGATGACTACGGTAGCCTCAGGCATCTCCACAATCGCTGGCCCGCGTAGCGGAAACCCCACATCCATGCGCCGCCGATCGTAAACCGGGACTGAACGCATTTGGCCGCCCATCCAGGCCTGTCGCTCCCCCTTGAAGGGATCCCCTGGCAAGGGTGGGGGGGCTTGCAGCGGGACGCTGGGCAAGGCCTGCACCGCCCGCAGGCGCAACTGGATGGCTTCCACCACCTGGCTGGGATCCTGCCAGCCGTGGCGCTGCTGGTGGGCTTGGTGAAACCGCTGTTCCAAGAGAGAAACTGGATCCGACAACTGGGCCGGGATCTCCAGCTCAAAGGACTGGCCGCGATAGCGCAGGTCTAAGCTGAAGTACAGCTCCGGCTCCTGCAGGTCAGCTTTCGCCTGGCGGATGAGGGGCGCCGCCCATGGGGCCAAAAGGGATCCCTCGGCAGCCGACTCCAGTTGCCGCAGCGGCTGCAGGATGGCCCGCCGGTAATCCCGCTGTAGGTTGGCCACAGCCATACCTAGCGCTGAGAGGACACCGGCAAAGGCCGGGATCAAGATGCGGCGGATCCCCAGCTCCTCTGCCAGGGCACAGGCATGCATAGGCCCGGCTCCGCCAAAGGCCAGCAGGGCAAAATCGGCGGGATCCAAGCCCCGCTCCACGCTAATCACCCGCAAGGCCCGTGCCATGGCCCCATTGGCCAGGGTGCGAATGCCGACAGCTGTCTCCTCCAAACTCAAACCCAAGGGCTCCGCCAGCGTCGCAATAGCCTGGCCAGCCAGATCCCGTCGCAGGCAAACAGAGTCCCCCAGCCAGCCCCCATCCGGCAGGTAGCCCAGCCAAAGGTTGGCGTCGGTTACTGTGGGAGCCGTTCCTCCCCGCCCGTAGCAGGCCGGCCCAGGGTTGGAGCCGGCACTTTCCGGCCCCACCTGCAGCCCCCCGCCGGGTAGCAGGTAGGCCAGGGATCCGCCCCCGGCACTGACCGTGTGGATGTCAATCTGGGGCTGCTGCACCGGCAGGCCGCACACTACCGCTGACGAGGTAACCTGAGGGAGGCCGTCTTGAATGAGGGCCACATCGGTGCTGGTTCCTCCCATGTCCAGGCTGAGCAGATGGGAATAGCCGCTCAGACGGCCCACATAGGCCGCTCCGTAAACGCCGCCCGCCGGCCCCGAAAGCAGTGCCACCGAGGCGTGGGCTGCCGCCTGAGCAAGGGAGGTGACGCCGCCGGAGGATTGCATGATCAGGGGGGCGGGGATCCCTCTCTCCCGACAACCTTGGGCCAAGCGGTGCAGGTAGCCCGCCAGCGCCGGGCTGAGGTAGGCATCAATGGCTGTGGTGCTGAAGCGCTCGTATTCGCGAAACTCCGGTGTCACTTCGCAGGAGAGGGAAACGTGCAAGCCGGGCAAGGCCTCGCGCAAAGCCGCCCCCAGGCGCTGCTCGTGCTCCGGGTAGAGGAAAGAAAACAAAAACCCCACCCCCACCGCGCAGATCCCATCCCGCCGTACCCGCTCTCCCACCTCCCGGATGACGCGCTGGATCTCCTCCTCCGTCAGCGGCTCCAACACGCCGCTTACGCTGCAGCGCTCCTTTACCTCTAGGCAGTGGTGGCGGGGCACCACCGGCTCCGGCTTGGGCTGGGTGAGGTCGTAGAGGGAGGGGCGGTTTTGGCGGCCAATGGCCAGCACATCCCGGAAACCCGCCGTGGTCAAAAAGAGGGTAGGGGATCCCTTGCGCTCCAGGAGGGCGTTGGTGGCCACCGTCATACCATGGCAGAACACGTCTACCTTGACCGCGCCCAGCTTGTCCAAGGCGGCAAAGACCCCCTCTTCTGGGCTGGGGGTGGAGAGCACCTTGGCCGTCCGGATCTGGCCTTCCTGAAGGAGCACTAGATCGGTGAAAGTCCCCCCCACATCGATCCCCAGACGGACCAAACCCTCCTGCCTCCAATCCTGTTGCTCGGCTTGCTCGCTCCTGGTGTTGGACATTGCTCAATAAGGCTCTCGTAAGGCTCTCGTGCAGGCCCGCCCCTGCGCTTCTAATTTCAACCCCTCCCTAGAGACGACGCCGGGGCACCTCTTCCGACTCAGTTGCCAGGGGTTGCTCCTGCTGCAAAAGCTGGCGAAAGGCCGGCTCGTCCAGCCGGTAGTCCCGCTGCTCGATCAAATCCCGATCTGTAGAGTAGATGGTGTCCGCCTCCTGCACCACCTCTTGGCGGCGGAAGCGGCGGGCAAAGTCGAGCTTGCGCAGCAGCACCTCGGAGGGACGCTTCAGCCGCTCTTGCCAGAACCGCCGGATGCGGTTGCGCCGCTCCACCCCCTGGTTGCGGAATTGCAACGTCAGCCACCGCACTGCAGGCACCGCCAAAAACAGCGTGCCATAGAGGAAGAGGAATCCAATCAGCGGGTAGATAAACGCCAGAAAGGCGTTGCTCCCGGCGGCGGCCACCTCCTCCCGCGCCCCATAGAGAATGGCTGCCAGGAAGAAATTGAGCACCCCTAGGCCAGCAGCCAGGGTCAGTTGCTCAGGGGTGGCGCGGCTAAACACCCAGGGTTTTTCCTGCAACATCCCAGGAAGCTGCTGTTGGGGGCTTTCTGTGGCCGTTACCTGCAGCTCTGGGAAACGATAGACGATATCACCGTCCTCGCTTACCTCCGGCTGGCCGTCGAACTTGAGCAGAATCGGCGGCATGTAGTCTTCATACTCCAGGGCCGGGGATCCCGGCTCCACGTCCAGGTAGGGCAGCACCTGCTCGGCGGCGATCACCCCCCCGTTGGCGCGGATGAGCTGGCCAATCAAGGCATAGCGCTCCTCTTCCAGGTTGGCGTTGGGATCCCCGTCCCCAAACAGGAAGCTGTACACCGCCTCCAAAAAGTTCATCTCCGATTTTTCCCGGCGGGGTTGCGCCCGACCGGAATAGCCCCCGTAGTAGGGGTAGGGACTCCAGAAGGGGTTGCCCACCCAGAGGTCGGGAAAATAGAAGAAGACCCCCCCTCCCCGCGAGCGGCTGCGGTTGTCCTCCTCACGGCTGCTGGCCATCTGCAGAGCCATCAACGCCAGGGTGATGAGGATAATCGACACCACCAACAGGATGCCAAAGGAGATGCGTAGGCCGTAGAGAAACCCCCCCCACAGCTTGCGTCGCAAAACCGCCAGCCGATCCTGCTGCTCCTTGCGCTTGAGAATGTCGCGAAAGTCGGGCGGGAAAACGTAGGCGATCTCCCCCTGCCGCGAAACCTGGAGATGCCCCCCAGCCTTTTGGGCTAACTGCAGCAACTCCTGTTTGGCCTCCTCTAGGGCCAGGCCTGTGCTGGAGGCAATGTCTCCCAGAGTGACCCGCAGGCCCAACTGCTCTACCGCATCCATGACCAATGTTTGTGTAGCCACTCTCAACCTCCGCTGGTTACCTACTGTTGCCCGGGATCCGACTGGGACGCTCGCCCAGCATCTGCAGCCAAGGGTTACAGCCATCCCTATTCCCAGTATCTCTCTTCAACTCAGGGGCGACGAGGGCGGCTGTTGCTGCTTTTGGGTCAGGCGGCCTGTCTCTGCACCAACCCAGGGCTGGGCTAGGGCAGCCAGGCCATCGCCACCAGCAGAGCGAAGAGGATCCCGATCAACACCCACGTCAGCCGTTGGGTATTCAAGGGGGGAGCAGTCTCGCTGCGGCTGGGATCAGCGACTTTCGGCAGGGAAGCTGGACGGCGGAGGCGCTCATAGACCAGACGGCGTTCCCCCGGCTTGGCCTCTTCCAGGTGGCTGAGATCTGGGATTTCGAGCAACCACTCTGCTGGTCGCCGCAGACGAGGTGCCTGCCAGATGCCCAACACGTAGCGGGCCTGTTGAGCGACCTCCGGATCCGGGTTGCCCAGCAAGGTTTGCACCAAGCGGATCGCCTCCTGGGTCTCTCCAAGGGCCTCCTGGGCCAAGGCCTGCCAGAGCCGCAGCTTGCCCGCTTGCGGGTAGCGGCTTTGGGCCTGTTTCACCTGTTCCAGAGCCTGGCGGTATTGTCCCCGCTCAAAGCTGGCCTGAATCCGGGCCAAATGCTGGGGCAGGCGCAAGTCTTCGGGAGGGATCAACTCCGGCTCCACCGATGAACCCCCCTAGGTGAGCTTTTGCTCCACCCCAAACCCCACCAGCAGCAGCTCCTCTAGGGGCTGACCGTGAGGGGGGCGTTGGTAGGTGAGGATCTGCCGCAGGCGCAGGCGCGGGTTAAGCAGGGTGATGGTATCCACAGCAACGACGCGCGTGTAGGTGGTGGTCATCACCAGTTGCAGGGATTGCGGATCGAAGCGGAAGTCGGCCACCATGGGCCGCTCCTCTTCATAGGCGCGATCGCGCAGATAGTCGCCTTCAAGACCGCGGGCGCTCTCTCGCCGGGGCACAAACAGCATGTTCAGCTCTTGCCCCACCTCCTCTCCCTTTTCAGAGACAGTCTCAAAGGCAAGGTGGAAGCCCAAGAAGCCGTCGACGCCGTGGTTGGGGTAGTTGTTGTCCCTCAGCACCTTCTCCTTAAGCTCAGGGGTGAGGGTGCGAATGGTGAACTCCGTGCGGGAGCGCTCCACCTCCCCGCGATCCAAGTAGTGGTAGGTGCGCTCGGTGTGCCAGGCGCCAATGCAACAGTTAAAGAAGTAGTGAAATTGCTGGAGGGCGTTCATGCCAGAGCGACTGACAGCTCAACCCAATCCTAAAACGAATTGCAGACAAATAGGCCCGCCCATCCCCGCCGGAGACGATAGACCCCCCTGCCCCCCTTCCTCACCTCAGGTATTGGCTGCCGCTGGGATCCCCTGGGCCACGGCCAAAGTTGACCCCAACACCTCCAAAGCCCGCTGCAACTGCCCATCCTCAGGGCCGCCCAGGGTTTCTGCCGTTAGGGGAAGAGGGCCCTCGGCCACCATCACATCCGGCTGGATCCCTTGGCGGTGAATGTCGTGGCCGTTGGGGGTGAGGTATTTGGCAGTGGTCACGGCCAGCCCGGAGCCGTCCGCCAGCTCCAGCAGGGATTGGATCAGCCCCTTGCCGAAGGTGCGCGTTCCCACCAGTTGTGCCCGCCCGCTGTCCTGCAACGCCCCCGCCAAGACTTCGCTGGCACTGGCACTGCCCTGGTTTACTAAGACAACCAAGGGGGCTGCTGTGAGAACTTCGCCAGTGGCGGGAATGCTGTCCTGAATGCCATAGCGATCCGTCACCCGCACGATGTCGCCTTTGGGGATCCAGAAGCGGGCGATCTCAATGGCCGCCTGCAATAGCCCTCCGGGGTTGTTGCGCAGATCGAGGATGTAGCCCTGCACTCCTCGCGCTTCTGCGGCCTGGATGGCCTGACGCACTTGAGCGGCGGCATTGCCGTTAAACTGGCTGAGGCGGATGTAGGCTACCTCCCCCTGGGGCAGCTTGAAAAAACCGGTGCGCACCGGGTTGATCAGGATGGACTGGCGCACCAGCTCCACCTCCCAAATGCGCTCCTGCCGCTTCAGCCGCAGACTGACCGGAGTGCCACTGGGACCCCGCATCCGTTCGGCCACCTCGTCCAGGCTCAGGCCTGCTACTGGCACCTGATCCACCGCCAGGATCTCATCCTGAGGTTGGATCCCCGCCCGCTCGGCAGGAGTCCCCTCCATCGGGGCAATAACCCGCACCGCTCCCTGCTCGTCGATGGCAATCTGGAGGCCGACACCGCTCAGCTCCCCAGCCGTAGAAGTCTGCAGGCTGAGGTAGTGCTCCCGATCCAAAAAGCGCGTGTAGGGATCCCCCAGCGTTGCCAGCATCTCCTCAATGGCCCGGTAGGTCTCTTGCCGATCCTGGAGGGGCCGAGAGAGAAAGCGCTGCCGCACTTGCCACCAGTTCTGCCCGTTGAACTCCGGATCCACATAGGCCCGATCCACATAGGCCCAAGCCTGGGCCAGCAGTTGCTGCTCTTCCCCCCAGCGGCTGGCCTGCACCTGACAGGCGCCAAGGCTCAGGCCCGCCCAGAGCAGGCACCCCAACAACAAGACTCGGACAGCCTGGCGTAACGCCCATCCGATCCCCAACCCTCTCCAACTGCTTTCCCCAGACCTCGGCTTCTGCGCAATCATCGGAGGATCTTGACTAAGGAAGAAGTTAAGAAATACTAAGAAGCGTGAACAAGATGAGACATCAGCAGGCGTTTGGGCTGCTGGGATAGGGATCCCTGTGTCAAAGCTGAGCCCGACTTCATGATCGTGTTAACGAGTTATGTTACAGTGCTGTGTGGAGTGGGCCCGTCCCCCCCTGGATATCCAACTCTAAAAATTGCAGGCATCATGAGCAAAGTTTACGACTGGCTAGACGAGCGGCTGGAGATCACGCCTTTCGTCGATGACGCAACCGGAAAATTTATTCCGCCCCACGTTAACATCTTCTACTGCCTCGGCGGCATCACGCTGGTGTGCTTCCTCATTCAGTTTGCCACCGGCTTTGCCATGACGTTTTACTACCGTCCGACGGTGGCCGAGGCTTTTGAATCGGTCAACTACATCATGACCCAGGTCAACTTTGGCTGGCTGCTGCGCTCCATCCACCGCTGGAGTGCTTCTATGATGGTGTTGATGATGATTCTACACACCTTCCGGGTTTACCTAACCGGTGGGTTTAAGAAGCCGCGCGAGCTGACCTGGGTAACCGGTGTGATCTTGGCAGTACTGACAGTTTCCTTTGGGGTTACGGGTTACTCCCTGCCTTGGGATCAAGTGGGCTACTGGGCGGTCAAGATCGTCTCCGGCGTGCCCAGTGCCATTCCGGTGGTGGGTGATGCCCTAGTCCAGCTTATCCGGGGCGGCGAGGCCGTTGGCCAAGCCACCCTCACCCGTTTCTACAGCCTGCACACCTTTGTGTTGCCTTGGCTGACGGCGGTCTTCATGACTATGCACTTTCTGATGATCCGCCGCCAGGGCATTTCTGGACCCTTGTGATCCCAGGCCGGTTCGATCCCCAAGTTCCTCTTGCTAAGCCTTTTTACCCCAGACAAGGAGAACGGCTATGCCTGTCTCGAAGCAAGTAATAGCAACTGAGGTCATTACACGCAAAGTTGACCTGGACAACCCCAAAGTTTTGGCCAAGCTGAAGAAGAACATGGGCCACATGACCTACGGTGAGCCCGCTTGGCCCAACGACTTGCTCTTTATGTTCCCGGTGGTGATCCTAGGCACCATCGGCGTGATTGTCGGCCTGGCGGTCATGGATCCGGCGGGGGTGGGCGAGCCGGCGGATCCTTTTGCCACGCCGCTGGAAATTCTGCCAGAGTGGTATCTCTACCCCGCGTTTCACATTTTGCGCATTGCTCCCAACAAGCTGCTGGGCATTGCCCTGATGTCGGCCATTCCGGTCGGCCTTCTGTTTGTGCCCTTCATCGAAAACGTCAACAAGTTCCAGAATCCGCTGCGCCGCCCCGTAGCAACGACGGTGTTTTTGATCGGGACCCTGGTCACCCTCTATTTGGGCATCGGAGCCACCTTGCCTCTGGATAAGTGGGTCACCCTGGGCCTGTTCTAGAGAGCGGAATATCTTTTCTAGTTTTTGTGGGTTGATAACTCTAAGTGCAGCAGGCTGATGGCCGAGCTGCACTTTTTTAATGAACTACCCCACCGCGTAGGCGGGTGGGGTTTCCTCACCCGCTTGACAGCAGAGCTTTTGTCTCTTCTTCTGCCC
>NZ_JANSIZ010000018.1:0-39021 GCF_047462315.1 Synechococcus sp. H60.2
GGGCAGAAGAAGAGACAAAAGCTCTGCTGCCAAGCGGGTGAGGAAACCCCACCCGCCTACGCGGTGGGGTAGTTCATTGCCTGAGCAAAAGCATCCAGAGTCGCATCCAGCTTGGCGGCTTGCGACACAGACACCTTGAGCTTGCAGGAGATAGTCAGGACTTGAGTCCTGTCACAGTTATCCGTCGTCCGCATTCCTCCCGGCCCTGACCGGCCCCCCTCCCCCCGTATACGGGGGTACAGGGCGGGGCTCCTGCGGTTTCTAGCTGACCAGAGGACAAGGAAATCCAAAGGGGGAGACCAGGGATCAGACCCGAGGTTTCCCCCGAGCGGCCTCCGCTAGACTGAGTAACAGGTAACTTCAGCCACACCCTCGTTGTCCCTTGCGTACTGGGAGCTCTCCGTGTCCAAGTTCCTCCTAATCGGTTCTACCGAACCTTTCAGCGGCAAGTCAGCGGCTGTCTTGGGTTTGGCCAAGCATCTGCAGCAACAAGGAGTGAAAATTACTTATGGGAAGCCGCTCGGATCTTGCGCCCGGGAGAATGGATCCCCGGAAGGGATGGATCCGGATATGCGCTTTGTAGCGGATACGCTGCGGCTGACCCAGATGCCCCCCATGCTTTTCCAGCTCGACGAAGACGCTTTGCTGACCCATATCCAGCAGTCTCTGGGGGAGCCAGATCCCGTGTGCTCTGTCGCCCCTTTGCGGGAGTTTGCCGAGGGATCCGCTGCAGATTTGATCCTGCTAGAGGGCCCAGCCGATCTCTATGAGGGAGAGCTGTTCGGCCTCTCCTTGGCCAAAATGGCCCAAGCCCTGGAGGCGTCGGTGCTGCTGATCAGCCGCTACCACTCTCCCTCAGCCGTCGATTCCCTCCTCTTTGCCCATCGCCAACTGGGATCCCATTTGGCTGGCGTGCTGCTCAACGATGTGCCGCCCGACCAGATGGAGCCGGCAAAGACCATCGTTCGACCCTTCCTGGAGGGGCAACGGATCCCGGTTTTGGGCATTTTGCCCTCCCACCGCATTTTGCGCAGCATCAGCGTCGGCGAGCTGGCGCGGCAACTGGAGGCGGAGGTGCTCTGCTGCCCGGATCGGATGGACTTGATGGTCGAAGACATTGCGGTGGGGGCGATGAACGTCAACTCCGCCTTAAAGTACTTCCGCAAGCTGGAGCACAAGGCGGTAATCACCGGCGGCGATCGCACCGATATTCAACTGGCCGCCCTGGAAACTTCCACCCTCTGCCTCATCTTGACGGGCAAGCTGCCTCTGGATCCCCGCATCCGGGCGCGGGCCGAAGAGTTGGAAGTACCGATCCTCTCCGTGGATCTGGATACCTTCACCACTATCAATCGCATCGAGCGGGTTTTCGGCCAGATCCGCCTGCACGAGGAGGTCAAAGTCCGCTGCATCCAGGAGTTAATGTCAGCGAATTTTGACTTTTCCCGCCTTTATACCCACATGGGCCTGACACAACCCCTAGTGTCAGCGGCAGGCGCATAAAAAAGATGGCTGGATCTTCTCTACATCTAGCGCTTAGTAAGGCATCTGTTCAGAGAAAAAACACTATTGGTGACCAAGAAGGAATAGAGTTTCTCTACCGTCCTGATTTCTAGTGTCTGGCGCTTTCTCACATTTGCAAGGATTTCTGCAAGAAAACGCAGAGATCGTTCGCCATTTGCGTCTACCCACCAGCTTCAGGAGATATCATGCAAGTATTCATCACCTCAACACACCACTCCTCCCCCAGCTTTTCTGGGGGTTTTTATTCGCGCTTTTTCGCCAAACAACTCGGCTTCTGATACCTCTACATATGCTGCCGGTAGCGCGAAAGGATACTTTTCCAGGGCTATCCACAATAGCCGACGGCGCTGACACGCCTCCAGAGGATAGAATGCAGTTTCTGGTGTCGGTTAGGGATCCCATCATGGCCAAAAGCTCACACCTGGGCAACCGCCAAGTAGCGCGACGGCTAGCTGATTGCCCCCGTAGTGGCATTTTTACCGACGGAGGATGTTCTCCCAATCCAGGGCCAGGGGGATGGGCGGTGGTGGTGGTTGAGGATGACCAGATTGTGGATGAGTTTTACGGAGGGGATCCCGCCAGCACCAACAACCGCATGGAATTGACCGGTCTCATTCGGGCCTTGCAATACTGCCGCGATACCCAGGACAACCGCATGGACACCATCTACAGCGACTCCCATCTCTGTGTGCAGACCTACAACGATTGGATGGAGCGCTGGGCAGCGCAGGGGTGGCGACGGCGTACGGGGCCGGTGGAAAACCTGGACTTGGTGCAAGAGCTGTATCAACTGAAACGGCAGTGCCCGCAGGTGCGGGTGGCCTGGATCCCGGCCCACCGAGGTCTGCGCTGGAACGAATATGTGGATGAGCTGGTTGCCCGCGCCCGACCCAAGTAACTAATTTCTACAGAATTTCGGCGGGCGGGCCTGGGATCACAGACAGCCTTCGAGTTCATCGCTTATGCTCAAGAGGACGGCTCGTTGCAGGTGTGGTATGCAAGCCCAACTTTATCGTCGCCCCCGTCCGTTCTCCCTGACATTGATGGCGGTGGGGGGCTCTTGGCTTTTGGGCTCCTGCCAGCTTAGGGCACCCCAGGTGCAGTTGCCCGGCGATGTTCTGCCGGAGACGGCGCTGGTTCCCCAATCGGCACCCCTAGTGTTGGCCTTTTCCACCAAACCAGAAGAGGCGCTGCGTACCCACCCTGACCTTTTGGCCCGTTGGGAGAGCTGGACGGCAGAAGCTTGGGCCAGCACCGGCCAGGAGTTCTCCCGCGAGGAGATCCAGACCTGGGCCGGGGATCAATTCACGCTGGCGGTGGTGATCCCCAACCTGGTGCCGGGGGCTGCGGAACCGATGCCTGGGATCCTCTTTGGAGCCAGCACCCGCAACGCTGATCTGTCCAGGCAATTCCTGGCCCAAGTGCGGCAACAGGCAGAGGCGGAAGGGGCCAACTTCGAGCAGCGCCAGGAGCAAGGGGTGACTCTCTACGTGCAAACCAATGGGGAGCCGGGCCAGCGATGGGTGACTGCGGAGTTTGGCAGCCGTTTCGTGGCCCTGGCCAACGACCCCAAGGTGATGGAGCAGGCGATTGCTGTCTATCGCGGCCAGGCGGAGCCCATTAGCCGCACCGAAGGCTTCCGCACTGCCGTGGGCGATCTCTACCAGAAGCCGGGCACCTTGGCTTTTGCCTACTTCAACTTCCAGGCTTTGCAGGAGGATCCCGAGTCTTTCCGAGATTGGACGCGGGACTGGGATCCGGCGGAGCTGGGATCCCTGCAGCCGCTGCGCTCTTTGGCTATGGCTGCCCACTGGCGGGAGCAGGGCCTGCAGACGCGCCTACTCACCCAACTGGATCCCCAAACCCCGCTGCTGGGCAAGTGGCAGACTGCCCGAGGCGAGCTGATCCAGCGGCTGCCCGGCAGTGCCCTAGCGGTGATCACCACCCAGCAGGTTGCCCAACGCTGGCAGGCGGTTGTGGCGGAGCTGGAAGAGGATCCCCAGGCCAAAGAGTCCCTGGATGAACTGCGGGCCGAGTTCCGCACCAACACCCGCCTGGATCTGGATCGAGACCTGATGGCTTGGCTGGATGGGGAGATGGCCTTGCTGGTGGCGCCCGATGAGCAGGCCCACCCCCTCTTGCAAGGCATGGGGGCGGCTTTGATCATCGAGAGCAGCCAAAAAGACAAGGCCAACGCGGCTCTGGCCCAGTTGGATCGGCTGGCCCAAGAGTCGGGCGCCCAGGTAACAGAAGCCGGCGGCCAGGTGAGCTGGGCGGATCCCTTGTTTAACCGTCCGCTTCTAACCCGTGCCTGGGAAGGCAACTACCTGATGGTTACCACCAGCACGGCGGCGCTGCAAAGCCTTGCCCAGCGCCAGGGCCATCTGCTTCCTCAAACCGAGCCGCTGAAAACCCTCTACAACCAGTTGCCCAAGCCCAACTACGGCTACTTTTTGCTGAATTGGCGAGGCCTCCGCACGGTGCTGGAAGCCGCCTTGCCGGGTGGGCTGGCCAACGTAGAGCCGGAAGCCCGTGAGCTGCTGACCCGCATCGATGGGATAGGGATCACCAGCTACCCCGCCGGGGAGCATGCTTTTGGGCTGGAGCTGCTGGTTACCGTGCCGCCCCAGCCACAGCCGTAAGCTCCTTCTCCCCTCTCCCAGAGGGAGAGGGGGGGGGTGAGGGCTACAACCGGATCAGGCCGTAGGTGAGGGCATAGCGCACCAGCTCGGTGCGGCTGCTGGTGCCCGTCTTGTTGAGGAGGCGGGTGACGTATTTTTCCACGTTGCGCACGCTGGTTTGCAGTTGTTTGGCAATTTCTTTGTTCATCAGACCTTCTGCTACCTTCTCCAACACCTGCTGTTCCCGCGGCGTCAGCTCCACCTTAATCGGTGGGGGTAAAGGAGTTGAGGTGGGGGGCTGAGAGGGACTGGTCGGGGGGAGAGTTCGCTCCGACAGCAGGGCGCGAATCGAGGCCAGCTCGCGGGCCACCACCTCCGAAGGGCTGGCCGCGCGCGAGCGCTCAATGAGATTGGAGACGATGGCCACCAGCTCCTCCGGATCGAAGGGCTTGGGCAAATAGGCATCGACGCCGGCCCGGTAGCCCTGGATGCGGTCGGCAGTCATGCCTTTGGCGGTGAGGAACACCACCGGCAGATGGCTGTAGGGCTCGAGTTTTCGCAATTGCGCCAAAAATTGGTAGCCGTCCATGCCCGGCATCATGATGTCGGAGATAATTAGCTGGGGCTGGGCCGTGCTGAGCAGTTGCAGAGCCTGCTGGGCATTGGCAGCCGGGATCACCTCAAAGCCGCTGTCTTCTAGGTAGGCTTGCACTGCTTCCCGCAAGCCTGGCTCGTCATCTACCAACAAGATGCGGGCCCGTGCCGAGGCAGGTTCCAATTTGGCTTGAGCGGAGGGGGCCATTGGGCAGCTCCTGGATAGCTTCAAGATTTTGGCTGGGAGAAACATCCCTGCTCACATTTTCAAGCCCTACTGGGCCGTGGGCAATCTGAGGCGGAAGCAGGAGCCCTGGGGGGAGCTTTCCACCTGGAGATCTCCTCCCATTTGGGTGGCTAAGTCGCGGCTAATGGCCAACCCCAGCCCCTGCCCAGGCTTGGTGAGATCAGCGCGAAAAAACGGATCGAAGATCCGCTCCAGGTTCTCGGGATGGATGCCGGGGCCGTTATCACAGACGGCGATCCACACCTCTTGGCGAGAGGAGGCGCTTGAGCCTCTCGCTTCCTCGGTGAGCTTGACCTCCACCCTGAGCTGGATGTCGCCGGGGGGCGGGGTGTACTTGCAGGCGTTGTCGATTAAGTTATCCAACACCTGGCGCAGGGCGCGGGGATCCGCCTGTACCGGCGGCAGGGAAGGGGGAAGAACGGCCTGAAAGCGATGTCCCTGTGCTTCCGCCAGAGCCTGATAGATGGGGATCCACTCCCGGAGCAGGTCGGCCAAGGCAAGTGGCCGCAGGTGGAGAGGGGCTGGGATCCCGTCCAAGCGCTCGAGCTCCGCCAGCAGATCCTGCAGATGCCTGCACTCTTGCTCAATGCTGAGGCCAATCCAATGGTTGCGATCGTCGGGGGGCAGACGCTTTTGCAACAACTTGGCCAACGTGCTCAGGGCAGTTAGAGGATTGCGCATCTCGTGGAGCAAGGTGGAGAGCTGCTGGGCAGATAGGGTGATCCCCCCGCCAGGCCTGGGATCCCCGCCCCCACAGACGGGCTCAGGCTCTGGGTGAGG
This sequence comes from Synechococcus sp. H60.2, assembly GCF_047462315.1. Lineage (NCBI taxonomy): Bacteria > Bacillati > Cyanobacteriota > Cyanophyceae > Synechococcales > Synechococcaceae > Synechococcus > Synechococcus sp. H60.2. The sequence goes on from NZ_JANSIZ010000018.1 coordinate 5,767, forward strand.
TTCGGCAACTTTTTTCGCTCTCGGCATGGATCCCCTCTCTCAACTCTCCTGGAGCAAGCAAATCGATCCTAGCCCCATCCTCCCTGGGATTTGCCACTTCAGACCGGCTCCAGGCCGGCGGACTAGAGCTGGCGAGGTAGGTAGATGTTGAGGATTTCCCCCCGATGGGCGCGGTGGCGCACAGTGAGGTAGCCCCCCAAGGCGCGGAACAGGGTTTGGGTAACTGCCAGGCTGAGGCTAACGGCGCCTGTATCTGGCTGTACCACCAACAACTGCCCAATTGCTTGCGGCGATTTGGGCTCTGGAGCAGCAGCGGTGCTGCTCCCTTCTGGGGTGTCCACTTGAAACTGCAGCTTAACCAGCTCGCCAGCGCTAACCAATTGGGCGCGAATGTGGCTGCCGGCAGGGGTGCTGCGGGCAAGACGGTCGATCATCCCGAACAGCACCGCCTCCAGCGCCTTGGGATCGCTAACTACATCGGGCAGCTCATCAGGGATCTCCAGCTCCAGGTGGGATCCCCGCCGTTCCACCTGTTCCTGCCAGCGGGGCAGGTTTTGCCGCACCAAGTCCACCAGCGCAATCGGCTCCAGTTGCAACCGACGTCCCTCGCCTGGCGTGGCAGCGGACATGACCGTTTCTGTGGCCTGGAAAAACAGACCGAAACGGTTGATCTGCTCAGTACACTCGCGGTCGATCTTCTCCACGTATTCCCGCACCCGCGGTGGCAGGTCGCGCCGCTTCAGGATGAGGCTGACCAAGGTGCGGATGGTGCTGAGGGGCGTCTGGATCTCGTGGATGAGAGCCCGCAACAACTCCGCCTCCGAGAGGCTGCTGACTTGCTCTGGCTCGGCTTGGGGAGCGGAGGAGCGGCCGTGGGCGGGAGGCGCAGGCGCTGGCGAGGAAGCGGAAGATGAAGAAGCCGGGATCTGCCTTGCTGCTGGTGGCGGTGGAGGCGCAGGGGCAGCCTCCTGTTCTGCCCTGGCAGGGGGCAGGCAGGCGGGCGGGGATCCAAACTCGGCCAGGTTACCCAGCAGAAGGAAGCTGCTGAAGCGGGCCAACACCCGTACATGCGGCTTCATCAGGGGATAGCGGCGAGCCAACTCCTGCCAAGCGGCGAGCCGGTCTGGCCTGCCCTGTTGAACCCGTTGCTCCAGGCTCTGCCAGGCTCGTCGGATCACCTCCGGCTCGAAAGATACCATCATCCCCCTTTGCCGGGTGTGGGGATGGTAACCCTGGGCGGCTACTGCCGAAAAAACAGGGGTGAGCAGCAACAGAAAAGGCTCCTCCACCAGTGGATCCCGCGGCAGCAGAGGAATCACCGTCTGCCCAGGGGTGAGGATTGACTCAGGGGAAAAATCCGGGCTGAACAACCAGGGGGTTTCCCGTGCCGGCTCCCAAGAACGGCGGGGAGGATGCAGCGCATCCATGGGCAGGGGCAGTTGGGGCAAGGGATCCCGCACCACCCAAGGGGGCCACCAGGAGACTGGCCCCCCGATCACCACTCCAAACTGTCCCACCTCTTGCCATAGCTGGAGCAGGGCTGCCACCGTCTGCTGCCAAGAGCGCTCCCCCGCCCCCGGCAACCATTCTGGCAAGGGTAGAGCAGCCCACAAGGCTTCCATCAAGGACAGAAATCGGCGGCTGTTCACGGATCCCTTTGATCCCACCCTTCCCCTGTAGGCTAGCGGTTGTGGTGCTCCCAGGACAGCGGAAAACCTCACCTTCTCCAGGGCGGATCCCCGCCTTGCTCACCCAATCCGTCCATCCGGCAGGGTTGCCCCGCGCAGGTTGGCTCCCACGAGGTTGGCCGTGCTGAGGTCGGCGCGGGTGAGGATGGCCCCGCGGAGATCGGCATTTTCCAGGTTGGTGCGGCCCAGATAGGCATCCACCAGGCTCGCTGATCTCAGATCGGCCCCGGCTAGGTTGGCCCGACTCAGATCCGTCCGCGCCAGCTTGGCCGAGCGCAGGCAGGCGGCGGAAAGATCTGCTCCCGCCAGATCCGCCTCGCTGAGGTTGGCCTCCGTCAAGTTGACCTGGCTGAGCATAGCTTCCTTCAAATTGGCCCGCCCCATCTGCACCCCCTGGAGGTCTGCGCCCAAAAAGGAAGCCCTTCTCAGGTCGGCGTTGCTGAGGATGGCCCCGCGCAAACAGGCTCGCTGCAGGTTGGCTCCCTGTAAGTGGGCTCCAATTAAACTGGCCTCTTTGAGATTGGCCCCGCTCAGGTCAGCTCGCGTCAAATCTGCTCCCGCCAGGTTGGCCCCGCTCAGGTCGGCGCGGCTGAGATTGGCGTTGCGCAACACCGCTCCCCGACGGCTCTCGAATCGCAAGTTGGCCCCCCGCAGGCAAGCCCCCCCCAAGTTGGCGCTGGTGAGGTTAGCCCAGCGCAGATCCGCATCCAGCAGATTGGCATCCAGCAGCAGGGCCAGGGTCAGGTTGGCCCCATGCAAATCTGCCCCCTGCAAAGTGGCGCCGTGCAACTGGGCATCTCTGAGATCCGCCTCGCTCAAGTCCGCCTGGCTGAGGTTGGCCCCCCCAAGGTTAGCTCCAACGAGGTTGGCCTTCTGCAGCTTGGCCCGCCCCAGAAAAGCAAAGATCAAATTGGCGCTGTGCAGGTCGGCTTGTGAGAGATCCACCCCGATTAAATCGGCCCGGCTTAGATCCAGGGCGGCTAGGTTTTCGCCCGCAAAGTTAGTGCGTCCTGCCCGGTAGAGGCGGAGCAGCTCCTTGGCATCCATAGGCAGAGAGGGGGGATCTGAACTGGTGGACATTCTAGAAGAAATGTTTCCCTACCGCTCTGCGCCGCCCTCACCCCAGCCCCTCTCCTTTTGGGAGAGGGGAGTTAGAGCGGCGCATTGGCGACAGGGTATGGAATCCGAAGTCGATGGCTATGAGTGCTAGACGGGATCCCCAACAGGGGGTTTGGCCCTCAAACCAGCCCGAACAGACGGCGCTCTGCCTCTTCCATACGTTCCAACAGAGCCGCAAATTTCGTAGAGATCTCCTCCACTTCCTGCAAAAAGGTGCGCAACGTCTGGTACTTGAAAACCAAGGCTTCTTCTAGGGGACGGCTCTGGAACTGTTCGTCCAATGCCTGGCCCAGCTCGCTCAGGGCATTTTCAATGGCGGTTTTGATCGCGCCAATGCTGCGCCGCACCAAGCGCATCACTTCCTGCTCCAACTGGGGCTTTTGGCGGGCCAGCTCGCTGGTGGCCAGCACCTGCCGCAGAGCGGCATAGGGATCCCCCACCTGAAGCGGCATCTCGGCCATCTCTCCTGGCTGTCCCCCACTGCCAGCGGGCCGCAGCAAACTCCACTCCGATTGCTCCAGCTTACTCAGGATCCCTCTGAACAGGGCAGCGGATCCCTCTACGTCTTTCAGAAGGCCGCGCAGCACCTGGTGTTTGAGGCTCAGGTATTGGGCCGGATCCTCGTCCTGCAGCCCCTCATCCAGGGCGTTGCCCAACTCGCTCAGGGTGTTCTCGATGGTGGCCATCAGGGATCCAGCGCTACGATGCAGCAGTTGGCGGCAGGGTTCTGGAAGCTCTGGCGCCAGGACGGCAGGGGCAGAAAAAGCAGGGGGCTCGGCTATTGCTTTCCCATCGTTCGGAATTTCGGACTCCAGCCAGGTGATGTGACTGGACTCCGTCCCGCCGGTGCCGACGGCATTTTCCCCATTGAGCCAATCGAGATCGGCGGCACAGCTCTCGGCAGCTAACCCCCCACCAGCCATCGTTTCTTGGGACACGTAAACGTAGAGGGGCTGCAGCATCTGCAGCACGGCGTTAGCTGCTTGGCTATCCTGCTCCGGTTCCTGGAGCTGCTGCACCGCCTGTTGCAGCCGCGCTTCCAGCTCCTGCGGGGAGTTGCAGGCGTCGTAAAGGGCTCTGAGCAGCTCGTCGAGACTGTAGCGCCGTAGGGCCGCCAACCCTTGCACAGTGGGCTCTAGCTTGTGGTGCAAAGCTGTGAACAAAACCAGCTTGGCCCGCAAGGGACTGGTCTGCTGCATCACCCCTGCCCGCAACTCGAACGGGTCGTAGTCTTGCTTGTGCAGTTGTAGGCCACCGTATCCCAGAGGTAAGCTGGGCGCAGGCGCCACCCAAGCGGGCAGATCTCCGACTGAAGCAGTCAGAGGGCTGCCGGGCTCCGATTGAGACTGTTGGTAGAGGGGCTGGAGCTTGCTCAGGAGCATTTTGGCGACGCGGGCGTATTCAGCCTTCTTGTTGATCTGGTTGATGGCGTTGCGAAAACACTGGCCCAGAGCCTCAAGCGTGGCGTGCTCTCGGCAGAGCTGCTCCAACAGCGCCTTCAATTCCTCCTCGTTCAGCTTGCTGGCATTGCTTTCCCAACTGCGGGTGCAGGTGAAGTAAACCAACTTTTTCACCCGGTCTGCGTACCCGTCCCGCTGCACTTCTTGCACGACAAGGCGAAGGGGATCCGAGACTGCCATAGGGAGCTGCCCAGCGGAGGTGCGTGTATCTAAAACTACTAGGAAGGCTCCTCTGAGGCCCTTCACGATGGCTTTTCTGAAAAGCATGGCCTGCGAGGTACTACCATCATGAGGCAAGCGGCTGGGGCGATCAACCGCTGCCAAAAACCCGGCCGTCGGCAACAGTTCCCAAGAAAAGCTATGTCCAGATTCAACCGTTCTGCTGGCCGAGCTCGGGATCGGACAGGGTCTGGCGGCCCTGCTTTCGAGAAGAGGGGCGATGCCGCGGGAGAAGACCTCGGCTGCTCTTTTCCCCGTAATGCTTGGAGAAGATAGGGTAGGCGTCCTGGCGAGGGGGGGCGGAATCCATCGATTGCGCCTCCTGAAGTTCGTGTAAAAGCTGCAAGTAGAACGCTCGCCGCTCCCAGTCCAGCTCCCGCAGCCCACAGCCCGGCTCCCGATCGTGCAAGCAATCGCGAAACTGACAGGTGCCCAGCCGCTCCCTGACTTCGGGAAAGCAGCCAGCTAGCTGCAAAGGTGCAACGGGTGGGATCCCTTCGCCGGCATTGAAGCCGGGCGAATCGGCAATCCAACCGCCCTCCGGCAAGGGAAACAGCTCTACGTGGCGGGTGGTGTGCCGCCCCTGGCGCAACTTCTCCGATACTGCCTGGGTGGCCAGCCGCGCCTCCGGCAGCAGCCGATTGAGCAAGCTGGATTTGCCCACCCCTGAGGGTCCGGCCACCACCGAAATCTGATCCCGACAGCGGCGGCGCAGCTCGGGGATCCCTGCCTCAGTAAGGGCACTGACCAATAGAGGCTCATACCCCCACCGCTGCAGACGCTGTCGCCAGCTCTCTGCCACCGCCGCCTCTACACAATCGCACTTGTTGAACACCACCTGAACCCGCAGGTGGCTGGCCTCGGCCTGTACCAGCAGACGGCTGAGGGCATTGGGCTCGGGCTCCGGATCCGCCAGAGCCACCACCACCAAGACTTGGGTTATGTTGGCGATGGCCGGTCGAGGCAACTGAGTTCGCCGCGGCAGAATGGCCTCAATTGCCCCCCGCTCCGGCCAGAGAGAGTCGGCAACCGGCGGCAAGCTAACCTCCACCCAGTCCCCCACCATCACCTGCTGCCCCATCTTTTTCAGCTTGGCCCGAGCAGTGCAGAGAAGCTCAGCCGGCATCGGCTTTTGGGCCGGGAAATGCGTCTCGATCTCAGGAAAAAGGGCAGCTAGCTCAGGATCGATGCGCACGCGATAAAAGTTGGCCTGGGCGGCGCGCACCCAGCCGGTGCAGGCGGATCCCTGACCCCCCTCTCCAGCGGCCTGTCCCGCTCCATCCCAGCTCAGGTGGCTCATGCCGAGTCCCCGCGGCGCACCCAGAGGATGTGATGCCCCTCCGGCGCAGCTTGTTGGCCTTCGATGCGATGGCCGGCCATCGCCAAGCTATTGGGCACCTGCTCCAGCGGCTCCCCCGCATCCAGCCACAGCTCCAAAAGCTCCCCCGGGGCCATGCGTTCCAGGCGTAGCTTGGCCCGCACGTAGTTAAGCGGGCAAGGGATCCCGCGTTGATCCAGAACCAGCTTCACCTCCTGGGGGGGAATTGCCTCCGCCGTCATTCTTCTTCTCGCTCTCGGTTGCCGGGCATTTGGGCCAGCCCCCGCAACAGCCCGCCCAAGAAACCGTCCCGCTTGTTGATGCGTTCCCCATGCAACTCGGCCAGGCGCAGGAGCAGTTCCCGCTCTTCAGGGCTGATGCGGGTGGGAATCTCCACTACCAGGGTGATTTTGTGGTCGCCCCGCAACATCGGATTGCCAAGGCGAGGTACCCCCTTGCCCTCCAGAGTTAACACCGTACCCGGCTGGGAACCCGCCGGAATGGTCAGCTCCACCTCTTCCTCCAGGCCCGCCTTCGAGTCCACCGTGGGCACTGAGACTTTAGCCCCCAAAATGGCCTGCAAATAGCTCACCCGTACCTCCGAGAGAATGGTAAGGCCATCTCGCTGGAAGTCGGGATCTGGCTCCACAAACAGGTAGACGTAGAGATCTCCCGGTGGGCCACCGCGCCGACCGGCGTCCCCCTCGCCAGAGACCCGCAGACGGGTGCCGCTATCCACACCGGCAGGGATGTTGATGCGCAGCTTCTTGGTGGTCTGGACCAGCCCCTCCCCATTGCAGTTATAGCAGGGCTCTTCCAGCACCTGGCCGGCACCGCCGCAGGTGGGACAGATCGAGACCTGGGTAAAATTGCCAAAGGGCGTGCGGGTGGCCCGCCGCACCTGACCAGCGCCACCACAGGTGGGGCAAACTTTCACATTTGTGCCGGGCTTAGCCCCGCTGCCCCCACAGACCGGGCAGACCTCCAAGTGGCTGATGCGAATTTGCTTTTCGCCCCCAAAGATGGCCTCAAGAAACTCCAATTTTAGGTCAAAGCGCAGGTCATCCCCGCGTACTGGCCCCTGGCGGCTGCGGCTGTAGCCAACTCCCCCTCCCGCAAAGTTGGTGAAGAAGCTCTCGAAAAGGTCAGCGAAGCCACCGATTCCGGCAAAATCCTGGAACCCGCTGGCTGCTGCTGCTCCGCTTAGCCCTGCCTCGCCATAGCGATCGTAGCGAGCCCTCAGCTCGTCATCGGAGAGCACCTCATAGGCGCGGTTGATTTCCTTGAAGCGATCCTCAGCCCCTGGCTCTTTGTTGACGTCAGGGTGATACTTGCGGGCCAGCCGACGATAGGCGCGCTTAATCTCTTCCTTGGAGCTATCACGGCTAACCCCCAAGATTTCGTAGTAGTCACGAGCCATAGAAGCGCTTCAGAGAACAAGGATGGAATGACGCCGGAAACACAGCTTAACGAATGGCCTAGGCAACGCCCCCTGCCCTGCCCCAGAGCTGAACAAAAGCCTTCGCCGAGCATTCTCAGCGGGTGCCATAGATCTCACTCCCCATCTCCAGGAGTACAGCCCGCAGCTCTTCCATTGCGTTCCGTAAAGTTGCTAAGTCTACGTTATCATCTGCCAGCAGCGCCCTCAATGTGCCTGCCGCCTGCGCCCCCCGCTGGAGGCGGATCTCGCTAAGGCGACTGCCGTGCTCCTGCAGGGTCTTCTCGTAGTTGTAGAGCAGGCTGTCCGACTGGTTGCGGGCCTCCACCAACTGCCGCCGGCGCTGATCTTCTTCGGCGTAGGCCTCGGCTTCGCGACGCATCCGCTCGATCTCGCTGCTGCTCAAGCCGCCGTTGTTGGTGATCTTGATGCTCTGCTCGATCCCCGTCCCCTTCTCGCGGGCCGAGACCTTCAGAATGCCGTTGGCATCGATATCAAAGGAGACTTCGATCTGGGGCACCCCCCGGGGAGCTGGCGGGATCCCGGTCAGTTGAAAGCGGCCCAAGGTCTTGTTGTCCTTGGCCATGGCCCGCTCCCCCTGCAAAACGTGAATCTCCACCACGCTCTGGCCGTCGGTGGCCGTAGAGAAGATCTGAGTTTTGCTGGTGGGAATGGTGGTGTTGCGCTCAATGATGCGGGTGAATACCCCGCCCAGGGTCTCCACACCAATGGAGAGGGGAATCACGTCCAGTAGCAGCAGGTCTTTCACTTCTCCGCCCACCACCCCTGCTTGGATGGCCGCGCCAAGGGCTACGGCCTCGTCGGGGTTGACGGAGCGATCCGGGTTTTTTTTGAAGATTTGCCGAATCTTCTCCTGAACAGCGGGAATGCGGGTAGAGCCACCCACCAGCAGCACGCGGTCGATATCCTCAGGGGAGAGGCCGGCATCCCGCAAGGCTTGCTCGGTGGGCTCGACAGTAGCTTCCACCAGATCCCGCACCAACTCCTCAAACTTGGCGCGGGTCAGCTCCACTTCCAGGTGTTTGGGCCCGGAGTCGTCGGCGGTGATAAAGGGCAGGTTGATGAGCGTAACCTGGGTGCTGGACAGCTCAATTTTGGCCTTCTCGGCTGCCTCCCGCATCCGCTGCAAGGCCATGCGATCCCGGGAAAGATCGATCCCTTCCGTCTCCAAAAACTGGCGGTTGAGCCAATCGACAATTCTCTGATCAAAGTCATCGCCGCCCAGATGGTTGTTGCCGGCGGTGGCTTGCACCTCGAACACGCCGCTGCCCAGTTGCAGCACCGAGACGTCGAAGGTGCCGCCACCCAGGTCGAAAACCAAGATGCGCAGATCTTGATCTTGTTTGTCCAGCCCGTAGGCCAGGGCGGCCGCCGTCGGTTCGTTGATGATGCGCAATACCTCCAGTCCGGCAATGGTGCCCGCGTCTTTGGTGGCCTGGCGCTGGGCATCGGTAAAGTAGGCGGGAACGGTGATCACGGCCTGGGTCACCGGCTCCCCCAGATAAGCCTCCGCATCGGCCTTCAGCTTTTGCAGAATCATGGCGGAGATCTCCTGGGGTGTGTAGGCGCGATCCTGCACCACCACCTCCACCATGTTGTCCCGGCCGGGGATGACTTTGTAGGGAACTCGCTTCCGTTCTTCTTCGGTTTCGGCAAAGGTGCGGCCGATGAAGCGTTTGATGCTGAAGATGGTATTTTCCGCGTTGGTAACCGCCTGACGCTTGGCCAGTTGACCCACCAGGCGGACATTGTTCTTGGCAAAGCCGACGATGCTGGGGGTGGTGCGCCCTCCTTCGGCATTGGTGATCACCACAGGCTGCCCCCCTTCCAAAACCGCCACACAACTGTTGGTGGTTCCCAGGTCAATCCCGATGACTTTGCCCATACCGCTCTCTCCCCGTGCGTCAAATCCCAACCCAAGACGGATACCACGGATCTCAACTTATTAAGAGCATTCTGCCCAGAATCCCGCAGAAACCTTCAGGCAGCGCTTCCGCCTCCGTAGCTTTACTGTAGCCTTTCTGGGGATGGATAGGCTCTGCTTGTCAAGGTTCGAGAGAGCAGTTTTGCTAAGGGTTTGGAGGGTTTTGGGGAGAGGTAGGAGGACTTTCGGGGCCAGTCTCGGCATCAGCCGTTGTGCTTGGGGAGGAAGGCTCAGGGTTTGGGCTGCCCGACGAGACAGCCACCATGGCATGGCGAATCACCAAGTCCCCCAGCTTGTAGCCCGGTTGATATTCAACGACCACCACATCTTCGGGGTACTCGCTGCTGGGCTGGCGGGCTATGGCCTCGTGTAGGTTGGGATCGAAGGGCTGGCCTACCGATTTCATGCGGGATACGCCCATCTTTTTCAAGCATTCCACTAGCAAGCGATAGACGCTTTGATAGCTGTTGTGCAGCTCCCGCTCGCGGTCGGTCTCCAGCTTCAACTGCTGCTGCGCCCGCTCAAAGCTATCCACAACAGGCAGGATCTCCAGCACAAATTTCTGCCGTTCTTTTTGGCTGAACTCCTCTTTTTCCCGCTGGGTACGCCGTCGGTAGTTCTCAAAATCGGCGTAGAGGCGTATGTAGGACTCTTCCTTCTCTTTCAGTTGCTGGCGCGTTATTTCCAACTCCTGCTGGAGCTGCTTTAAGGTTTCGCTGAGATCTTGAGAAGCCTCAGCGCTGGCTTCGCCGGAGGAGGTGCCAGCTTCCGCTTCACGGTCTTCCAGAATCAGCTTCTCCAGCTCTGCCTCCACGTCGATTTCCTCTTCCTGGAGTTCAGGATAGGTATCTTCTGGGGGCATCGGTTGCTTTTCTTCAGCAGTCATGGGTTATGTCGACAAGCGTGAGCAATAAGCAGTAACGTCGGGTGCCCACAGTTTGGCAGTCTCAAAACCATCGCCGCCATTAGCCAAACTGGGCTCTGTGCTGATCGTATTCTACCGACTCCTCTACCAGCCAGTTAAGGTTCCTGTTGTTCTAGCCTACCAGCAAGCTGTCCTGAGGCTGGCCCAAACACTGGGGAAAGTAGATCTCGGCCAAGTTGGGAATGAGGTGCCAGTTGTGGCTGTAGATGGGCTGGATGGGGGAATGGGTGTGAATGTGGCGGGCGAGAAAGTCGCGGATACTGTCGGCGGAGATCCAGAGGGTTTGGGCTTCTTGGAACATGCTGTAGCCCCCCCCACCGCCGGCGCGGTAGTGGTTGATGGCCAGGCGAAAGGTCTGATCCGGCTGCACCGGTTGGCCGCGAAATTGTAAGGTCACCAAGCGCTCGCCTACGGGGCGGGTGAGATCGAAGCAGTAGTCGATGCCGTGGTAGAGGTCGAAGGTGTAGCCGCGGGCTTCGGGGGCGACGACAGCGGCGGGATCCGCCGGGAGATGCTCGGGATCCAATTGGCGAAAATACCCAGCCGTCTGCTCAAGAGCGCGTCGCAAGATGTCGCCGGTGATCTCCAAGATGCAGAGGGTGTTGTCGTAAACGGTGAGGCTGTAGGCGTCTTGCAAAAAGACGGGGCCCGCTGCCAGGCCGGCACTGCTGCAGATGTTGACCAGGGAGAGCTCCGCCGAGAGGCCGGCCTCCCGTACCGCCTGCAATTGGGCCTGATGCAGGAGCTCTGCTAGGGGATTGGCCCCCAACCGGGCTGCCAGCCCACCGCGGTAGGCACAACGGGCGTGGCCAATGGGCTGGCGGATGTAGCGCAAGGTAGCTTGGTGGTAGGGCTCGGTGAGGGCCAACAGTTGCGGATCGGCCGGGATCCCTTCTGCAGCCAGCAACTGGGCGGTTTTCCCGACAACTTGCCAGCGTCCGCCGTGGCGCTCCAGCTCCAAAGACACGTGGGAAAGGTGGCTGCCCCAGTAGCCGGGCTGCACCACCAGGGCCTTGGCTCCCCCCAGGCCGGCAATGGTCTGGTGGGTATGGCCGGAGAGGATGACGTCGATGCCCTCCAGCTCTGCCAGGGCCAGCAGCTCGTTTTCCCCCCTCAGGCTTTTGTTGCTGATCCAGCCGGAGCGATCTGGGTTGTGCCAGTGCTCTGGGGTGCGCAAAGGGGGCAATTGGCTGGGGCCGCTGTGCAGAATCAGCACCAACACGTCCACCTGGGGCCGCAACAGCGACAGGTAGTGCTGGGCAGTTTCCAGCAGAGGGGCAAAGCGCAGCCCCGCGATGTAGTCGGGCCGCTCCCAGGTGTCGATGCGGGGGGTGGTCAGCCCCAGCAGGCCGACGCGGATCCCGGCCACTTCTCGGATTAGATAAGGCCGAAACAGGGGATCCCCATTTTGGCGGAGGATGTTGGCGCAGAGGGTGGGACAGCGGAGATCGCTCACAAAATCCTGCAGAACCTGGGGCCCAAAGTTAAAGTCGTGGTTGCCCGGCGTGAAGGCGTCGTAGCCGAGGGCGTTGAGGGCGTGAGCCACAGGATGGGGGGAGACCCGCTCCACCTGGGCATAGTAGGTGCCCAAGGGGGATCCTTGAATGGTGTCGCCGCTGTCAACTAGCAGGACGGGATCCTCGCTGGCTGCTCGCACGCGCTTGATCAGAGTGGCCAGCTTGGCCAGGCCGTGCTCTGCGGGGCTCCCGGTAAAGTAGTTCCAAGGGTGCAGGTTGGCGTGGAGATCGGAAGTGTGGAGAATTGTTAACCGCATTCTAATATCATAACCGAAGCGAAAACTCCCATCCAAGCTCCCGTTTTCTGGGGAAGGGGGCTGTCACCTCAGCAAAAACAGCACCTGCACACAGCCCACCAAAAAACCCAGCAGCCCCCCCAGGTTGACGATGGCCTGCAGTTCTTGGCGCACAATTTGTTGGATGGCCTGCTCCAGCTGGGCGGGGGAAGTGGCGTTCACTTTGTCGGCAATCACCTGATCCAAGTTCAACACCGGGATCACCTGCATCATCAAGGATTCCAGATCCCGCTCCAGGTAGCGCTCCAGGATCAAAGCCAGGTCGGCGCTGATCTGATCGATGGAGGTGATCAACGCCTTGGAGTTGCGCAGGCGACCCAACACCAGGCTGGCCACTTTTTCCCAATCGATGCTCTCCCCCAGCCCCTTGATAACCTCTGGCCCTTGGCTGCGCAGGTAATCTTGGATCCCATCGCGGAGGGCACGACGCAACTGACGTACGGCGGAAACCGGCAGGTTTTGCAGGGAGAGGTTCTGCAGGATCTCGGTCAGGCGGCGGGGGGCGTTGATGTCTTTGAGCAGATCTTCCAAGATGGCTTCTGCCCCTTCCGGCTCCTCCAGGCAATAGGTGCGCAGGCGCAGTAGGGCGTTTTTGAGGCCAAACAAGTTGGCCACCACCCAGTAGGAGCCGGTGGCCCGCTCGCGAAATTCTTCATCCAAAGCTTCGATGTTGCGATCGGTGAGAAAGTCCACCAGGTTCTGCCGCAACACCTTGGGAGGCAGCGCCTGCTTCAGGATCCACTCCGAGAGCTGCCGGGCTTGCTCAGCGTTGAGGCGCAGCTCCAGGAGCACCTGGTCGAACAGTTGGTTAATCGGCCCCTCCAAAAAGGTCTCCTGGCGGGCAAGCACCTTCACCAGGCGGGGCAACGACTCGTTAAACAGATCGGCCAAGATGCGCGCCAGCACCTGCGCCGTTTGCTGCTGTTGCTCGGGGTTTTGCAGCCGATCCAAAGCCACCCCCAGCAGCCAGCGGATCCCTGCCTGCATGCGCTCAGTTCGCAGCAGCTTACGGGCCAGATTGTGCAGCTCCTCTGGCGTGAGCAGGGATCCCATGATGGTCTTGGCAATCTGCTTGGCCAGGCGGGGCTGGTTCTGCGGGATCAAGCCGGGAGTGAAGGGGATGCGCCAGCCGAAAACCCGGTAGGGGCGATAGGGCCGGAAGAGCATCTTGATGGCGATGTCATTGGTGAAGTAGCCAATCACCAGCCCGGCCAGCGGGGGCACGAAGTAGGTCCAAAGGGCCATGGAGCAAACTTGGGGGGATCTTCTCTACTCTACCGACCCGCTCCTGCTTGCTTTTTGTCAAGGCTACTGGATGATCAGGCTCTCGGCGAGTTCCAGCTCCACCAGCGTATTGGGCTGCAGCGTCACCACCCGGTCGATGTTGGTACTCCCTGCAGCAGCACCCGCCAGGCCACCGGCTAAGATGGGCAAAAAGCCCCATCCCCCCGTGAGCACTCCCAAGGCCAATCCGCCCGCCGCCCCATAGCCCGCCCCACGGGCGACAGTTGTGCCCACGTCGGCGTTGCGATCCAACCTGACCTGGAGGGGTGCAGACTGGCCTCTAATGAGATAGGTGGAAGAGCCGATGGTGAGGCGGTTAGCCACAAAGCGGCTGCCGACGACCCGCTCTTGGGGATCGGCGCTCTCCGACTCCTGACCAGAAAACTTGAGTTCTCGGTAGATCGGCTCAAGAGTGCCCCACACCACGCTCCCCGCCGGGATCACCACCTGGCCAAAGCGATCCACCACCGGCTCGGAAACCTCCAGATTGGCGCTGATGGCCTGGTAAGGCTGAAAAGTAAGGGGGCGGTAAACCGTGAGGGGAATGCGGGTGCCGGCAGGCAACTCGCCCCGCGCAGCCCCGGCCAGGTTCCCCCCTGGACTGAAGTCGGGCCGCCGTTGATAGGAATAGGCCTCGCCTGGCGGAGCCTGTCCACCTGGGGCCGCTTGAACGGGCACCACCGGGATCGGATCCACAGCCGGAGCTGCGGGATCCAGCGGCATTTGTGGCACCTGAGGCACCGGTGGCAGGGGATCAGGGGTGGCAGAGCTGGGGGAAGATGGAGCGCTCAGCAGCGGCAGGGTGGGGACGGGATTCGGCTGAGGAGCTTGGGGAGTAAACTCAAACTGCTGGGCAGCAACTGCAGCCGCCGCCGCAGCCCACCCCACCCCACTCACCAGCCACCCGAAGCCAACCCTTTGCCACGATGGCAAAAACGGCTGCAACGCTGAGCTCATGGATCCCGTCCAGTCACAACTGGCAGTAGCTTAACATCCTGACCAGCTCGTGCCCACTAGATTTAGTAGAGGTTAAGGGGGCGGCGGCCCTTAAAACACTATTGAGACCTGTTGAAGGCCTGGGCTGGGTTGGGTTTTCCCTAGGGGCTAGGGGAAGGAGAGGGGGAAGGCTCCCCGCCAGCCTGGGGACTCGGCGTGGGTGTGGGTTCTGGAGTAGGGGTAGGTGTGGGTGTCGGGGTCGGAGTGGGTGTGGGCTGGGCGGCTCGCACCTGGAAAGACCACTGCTGGATGGCAGTGTTGCCGCTAGTATCGGCAATTTGGACGGCAATCAAGGTCGGTCGATCGCTGGGCAGCGGCTCGGCTGGGGTATAGGTAAAGCCGGTGCGGCTGAGCTGGGCTTGGGCAGTGACATCTACATTGTTCACCAGCAGGGTAAAGCTATTGAGGTCGATCCCCTGGTCATCTTGAAAGCGGGCGGAGATGGCGGGGCGCGGGTTGTCGGTCACCGCTCCGTTGGGCGGGGCCAGGTCGCTGATGGTGGGGAAGGTGGTGTCGGTCACCTGCCCAATGCTGATGGTTTTGTCCGGCAATTGCACCAGGGTCACCAGCCCATTCCGCTCCAGACGGGCGAACACCGGCGCTTCCGAGGCCCGGTCTTGGCTGCGGAAGGTGTAGCTGCCCTCGTATTGGCCAGGGCGGGTTTCCTGCAACGGCAGGTTGTAGGCGATACCGGGGATGGAAAAAGACCCCTGCGCCCCCGGGGATCCCAGCAAATACACCGTCAGGGTGTCCCCCGGTTTGACGGATCCCAGCTCCTCGCGGGCCAAGAAAGTTCTCACTTCCGGCGCGGTAGGCAGCGTTTCCACCAGCGGCTCCACGGGGATGTCCGGCGTAGCCAGGGGCTCAGGGGTGGGGGTAACCTGGGCAAGGAGCTCGGTAGGGATCCCTGGTCTGGGAATGGCAGCTCCCACCGGTGGGTCTAGGCTGGGCACCCGGCCCACCTTGGCCAGCGCTTGGTAGGTAAGAGCCGCCACTTCCCCCCGCGTGGCCACCGCCTGGGCATTCAAGCGGGTGGGATCAGGGTAGAGCACCAACAGCCCTTCTTGAAGTGCTGTCGCGATGGGGGCGCGGGCAAAGTTGGGAACCAAATTGGCATCGCTGAACCCGGCCAGGATGGCATCAATTTGGCTTGGATCCTCGAGGAGCTTGCCGTTGGTGGCAGCGCGGGTCAAGACGGTGATGGCCTGGGCACGGGTGAGGACCTCGTTGGGACGGAACGTGCCGTCGGGAAAGCCGGAAACATACCCTGCTGCTGCCGCCGCGCCAATAGAGGGAGCTGCCCAACTGGGAATGGGATCGGCAAAGGAGCGTACGGGAACGTTGGTATCCAGCCCAAAAGCTTTGGTAACGATGACAGCAAACTGGGCGCGGGTAATCGACTCATTGGGGCGAAAGGTGCCGTCTGGAAACCCGCCGATGATCTGCCGCTCGTTCAAGCCGGCAATGTACTGGGCGCCCCAGTAGGTGCTGATGTCAGAAAGTTGCGCCCAAGCGGGATCCCCCATCCAAACCAAGCTGCTGCAGCCTACCACCAGAGCTACCGTCTTCCAACCCTGCCAAAGGAAAAGGTTGCGCATTGTTTGTTCACACCTCACGATCTGCTAGGAGAGCCCCTGGGAGGTTTGTGAGTTCAAGAGGGGCCAGCTCGGACCTAGTTATCCAAGCCATAGCCCCAGACGAGGAAAGTTCTCAAAAAGTTCTCCTTGGCGGGCTGTTTTGTCGCCTGCTCAGGGTGCAGGATTGGGGTAGCGCTGGTGCACCGCTTCGATCTCCGCCACGAGCTCAGGCGACAGCTCCACCTCCAGGCAACTGAGGTTTTCCTTGAGCTGGGCCAGGTTGGTGGCTCCGAGGATGGTGCTGGTGACAAACCAGCGGCTGCGCACAAAGGCCAAAGCCAACTGGGCAGGAGTCAGGCCGTGCTGGCGGGCAATGCGTACGTAGGCGGCCACGGCCTCTTCCACATTGGGCTTGCGGTAGCGCTGGCCAAAGCCCTCAAACAGGGTCAAACGGGATCCCGGCGGCTTGGCGCCCCCCAGGTATTTGCCCGTCAGCAGCCCAAAGGCCAGGGGGCTGTAGGCCAGCAGCCCCACCTGCTCATGGCGGCAGACCTCTGCCAGGCCCATCTCAAACGTGCGGTTGAGGAGGCTATAGGCGTTTTGAATCGAGACCACCTTGGGCAGGCCCAACTGCTCAGCCAGGTGGCAAAACTCGCAGACTCCCCAGGGGGTTTCGTTGCTCAGGCCGATGTAGCGCACCAGGCCCTCCTGCACCAGTTCCGCCAAGCCCTGCAGTTGCTCGGCAATGGGAACCGTGGGCCGCTCCTGGCTGGGATCGTAAGCCACCCCCCCAAACAGGGGCACATAGCGATCCGGCCAGTGGATTTGGTAGAGGTCGATGTAGTCGGTCTTCAGGCGTTTGAGGCTGCCGGCCACCGCCTGTTTGAGGTTGTCGCGGCTAATCGAGAGAGACCCGCCGCGGATCCAGTGCCAGGGCCGACCCGGGCCGGTGATCTTGGTGGCGATGATGAGGCGCTCCCGCGGCTGGTGTTGTAGCCACTCGCCGATGTAGCGTTCTGTGGCTCCCTGGGTTTCCGCCCGCGCCGGCACCGGGTACATCTCGGCGGTGTCGATGAAGTTAATCCCGTGCTCCACCGCGTAATCGAGCTGTTCCCAAGCCTCGGCCAAGGTATTCTGCTGTCCAAAGGTCATGGTGCCCAGACAGATTTCCGAGACCTGCAAAGGGCTGTGGCCAAGCTGGCGGTAGCGCATGGGAACTCCCGATCTCCTAACCCGAGACAGCACACCAGTCCCCATTGTGCCCAAAACTTGCCAGCCCCTGGGATCCCTGCCCCTACTCTTGCTGCAGCATAGGCATGTACTCGCGGTAGATCTGGTTTAGGATTTCCAGGCCAATGCGGGTGCGACTGTCGGGGGGACAGGCCTCGATGGCCGCCCTTACTTGCAAGATGGTCCCCACTGGGTAGGGAGAACGCAGCTCCTCCCGCTTGCCCAAAAACACATCCGTGAAGTAGTCAATCAGCCGCTTGACTTCTCCCATGTCCTTGCGGGAAATGTCCATATCCAAAACGGTGGTCAATTTGGCCCGCATCGCCTGGAAGCTCTGTTGGCTGGTGTTGAGGGCCACCCGCTTGGCTAGGCTATCCACCACAATTTGGCTGATCTTCTCCACATTTTGAGTTACAATCTCGCGGTGGCGGGCAGCAAAGCGCAGTTGCACTTCATGCAAAAATTGTTCTCGCTCCAGGATCTGGATGCCCTGCTGCTCCAGATCCACTCCGTAGCTTTGCAACTGCTTGTACTGATTCAAAACCCATTGGTTGTAGAACGAATCGGCCAAAACCCGCCAATAGCCGATGATTGTTGCCTCAGCAAAGGGGATGCTAACCAAATAGGCCTCGCTGGTGATCCGGTGCAAATGCTCGGTTAGCTTGTCCCGCTCTTTCTCGTCCAAGTAGGAGGTGCGCGGCACCCAAGCTGCCCCGTACTCGCTTTTCACCTCCACAGGGAGGGAGACCAAGAGAGTGTCGAAAAATTGGTGGAGGCTGAAAAGGAGAAACTTATTTGGATCCTGCAGGCGGTTGAGGAGCTCTTGTTTTTTCTCTTCTTGGTATTGGGCTACCAGTTGCTGGGCCTCGGCGGCCTGGCTGCGCGCTGCCTCCACCTCTTGCCGCAGCTTTTCGATCGCTTCTGCGCTCGGCACCTCGGTAGCAGCAAGCTCTCCCTCTCCGCTGAAATAACTGCCGCCCGGCCCTGGACCACCGAGGCTTGCCAGCGGTTCGTCGCTGTCGTTATCCAGCGTCAGTAGGCGAGAAAGAGCCTGCAAGCGAGCTCGCCGATCGCCAGAGCACAGGGATCCCACCTCCACCGGATCCCGACTTTCCCAACCGTCCAGTCCACCGATGCGATAGAGCGTGTAAAAATACTTGCTGAGCAGAATTGCCAACAGATGCTTGTTTTTGACCTCGTTGTACTCCAAGTAGGCCCGCAGACACAGTTGGAAAGCGATGTTGGGCAGGCTGCGACACACCCTCATAATCTGGGAGTATACTCTTTGCAAGTGGGGCCGAAAGCGGCGCGGGATCGCCTCAGGCCGCAGGCCACGCAGCAAAAACTCCGGCTGTCGCAGATCTTGAGGGGTAAAGTAAAAGCTTTCTTGCCAAAGCAGCTCGTCCAGGTCGCGGGCAAAAATCGGCTTCAACTGATCGATGATCTGCACAACGACCGCTTCGTTAAAAACCGGTATAATTTCTTCGATACGCAGCTCCTCGTAAATAGAATGCAGCCGCTCGCTGCGAAAGTCCTCGATCGAGATCAGCCCCTTCATGGTTCCAATCCGACCGTCGCTCCTCAGAAACTTGTACACAATCTCGGCCGTGGCGCTGGGAGAGAGGACGGGGGTTCCTGTCAGGTCGGGGGAAATTTGCAAAGGTCGCAGCAGGCGGCTGGTTTCGCTAAGGCTGAAGCAGCTCCAGGAAGCGGGGTTAAGCACCACTGAGGAGAGGCTGCCCAGCAATTGCTTCTCATCCAAGTCCTCCAGCCGGATTTCTCCCCTGGGAGCTTGGCGGGGTGCCGTGGGTGAAGCCGCCTGCGAATTCCGAACGGACGGAGGAGATAAAGGTAGGGGGGATGCACTCATGCAGCAAAGGGCGTTTAACCTCGAAGGTCACTCTAAACCGGCAAAGGATGGGTAAGATGTGATCTGTGTCTCTATGTCCAACGGAAGTCGCTAAAGCAGAGTCTGCCCAAAAGCCTCGCGCTGTTATCTATTGGTACCAGTATCTGGGAACGGTCAGCTTTTGGGTAGCGTGCAACCACGGTTTTGGGGCTCCACCGATCGATACGCAACTTTAGCTCTGGTGGACGAGGTTGCTGAGTCTTTCCCCCCTCTTGCCGAGCCAGTTTTTCTGCCCAACCCCTAAGCTATGATAGAAAGTCTGCCTACCGGTATGTCTATCCGGGAGTTGCGGTTTGATGCGTTCTGAATTCGGGTTGATTCAGGATTAGGGTGCATGACGGCCATTTTGATTGTGGACGACGATCCCACGATTCGGCTGGTGTTGAAGCGATCCCTGGAGCGACAGGGCTATACCGTGGAGATGGCTAGCAATGGCTCAGAGGGGCTGGAGCAAGCCCAGCTGCTGGTGCCGGGGCTGATCATCTGCGATTGGATGATGCCAGACATGGATGGGCTGGAGGTCTGCCGGCGCATCAAGGCGGATCCCAAGTTTTCCACGACGTTTTTTATTTTGCTCACTGCGCGCACCGAAGTCGAAGACCGTATTCAGGGCCTGGATGCTGGAGCAGACGAGTTCCTCAGCAAGCCTATCGATCCCAATGAATTGCGGGCGCGCGTGCGGGCTGGGCTGCGCTTGCATCAGCTCAGCTACGACTTGCAACAGCAAACCGCCAGGTTGCGGGCAGAACTGGCCGAGGCGGCCAGCTATGTGCGTTCTCTTTTGCCCAAGCCGGCCTCTTTCCCCGATCACCGAATAGCCATCGAGTGGTGCTTTTTGCCTTCGCAGGAGTTGGGGGGGGATTCATTTAACTACCACTGGCTGGATGAGGATCACCTGGCTATTTACCTGCTGGATGTGTCGGGGCATGGGGTGGGATCCGCCCTCTTGTCCGTGTCGGTGATGAACCAGTTGCGTTCCCAGAGCCTGCCCGACACCGACCTGCGGCAGCCGGATGCGGTGTTGCGCGCCCTCAACCAATCCTTCCAAATGGGATCCCACCATGACATGTACTTCACCCTCTGGTATGGGGTTTACCGTCCGCGATCTCGCTTGCTTTCTTTTGCCAGCGCTGGCCACCCCCCCGCTCTGTTGGTTGCTCAATCAGATCCCATCCCCCTAGAGCTGAAAACACCCAATTTGCCCATTGGCATTTTGCCCGATCAGGACTTTGCTAGGGACGAAGTGCGGATCCCGGCCAACAGTTGTCTGTACGTGTTCAGCGACGGGGTTTACGAAGTGTCCACCTCGGAAGGGATCTGGGGAATGGAGAACTGGAAGTCGTTCCTAGGCGCCCATGCCTGCATTGGCCTCGATCGCGTTCTGCAACACATCCAATCTTTCCGCGGCAGGGCGGATCTTGAAGATGATTTTTCCCTGCTCCGTATCAGCTTTGGCTAGTAGCTCAAGAAGGAGGGAAGGGGGATGACTGGGGAGCTGAGCCGGGATCTGCTCCCTGAAGCTGCTGCCACTGGGTAGGGGTAAAGGTACGGAGGGCTAGGGCGTGGAGACGGCCATCCTGAAGGTAGGGCTTCAAGGCCTCGTTCACCAGGCGGTGCTGTTTGATGAGGGGGAGGCCTTGGAATTGCTCAGCCACGACGACGGCCTGAAAATGGTTGCCGTCGCCAACTGTATCTTCTACCTGCACCTTCGCGCCGGGCAGGGCAGCCTGTATCAACGCCTCGATTTCCCGCGGATCCATGCGCCGTCTTCCTGGCTTCGGCTCAAGACAACTTAGAGAAGCTCTCCCAATGCCTGCAGATGTTGAGTTCTCATAGCGGGGACTGGATTTGAACCAGTGACCTTCGGGTTATGAGCCCGACGAGCTACCAGGCTGCTCTACCCCGCGCCGCTTTCCCAGTCTAGCCTGTTCTCCTAGAAGCCGGCAAGCCTCCAGTTGCCGGCAGGGATCCTTGGAGCGACCGTTGACATACTCCCCAGCCCCAAAGGGCGGGGATTCTTGTTCCGGGTTCCACGACAGCACTTGCTGAGTTGGGTTGCCCTTCCCCAGCAGCGGTGCTCATCTCCCCAAGCGTTCCCTCTTGCAAGGCAGTTCCCCAATGCCCTTGGGCGCTGTTCCACTCAATTCCCAACATCTTCAGGGCCCGGCGCAAAATGTTGAGTGCTGCGTTGGTGCCGAGGATAAGCTGGCTGGGTTTGCCGTTGCAGTACAAAGCAAAGGTACCTGCCTGGTTGCCGTCGGTGAAGGTGATGGCCATCCCGTCAGGTGAAAGTTTCCACCCCGACTGCTTGTACTCATACTCAATGGATACGAATGGCCTCATTCAGAGCTTGGTACTGCTCTGGTGTTCGGTTGAGTAGCTTGGCTTTCCTGCTAGCATGAAACATCACTCGCTTGAGCGGATAAGCAAAGACAGCGCTTCATCCCCCTAGCTTTAGCCAGGGGCCTTCGCGCATCACTTCCCGGTAAAAAGCCCCCCCTAGAGCTGGGGGGTGAGCAAGCAAGAGCGAGCCCTTTAAGGCAACAGTTCTTCGATAGCCTCCTCCTTGGTGTTGGTGCGGCGGGAGAGGGTGCGGCGGTCGAAGGTCATGTGGATCTCCCGGTTTTGCTCGCCATCGGCAGCCACGGCAAAGATGGGGAAGTCGATGTTGCCATCGGGGAAAGCCATGTGGAAACGGAAGGTGCCATCGGGGTTGAGCTGGATCTTGCGCCCAGCGATGGTGACGGTGGCATCCGGCTCCGTGGCCCCGTAGACGATCAGCTCGGCATCAGCCACCAGCCAGAACTTGCGGGAGCGCCGCGGCAGGACTTCGGAAGCGCCGGAGAACAGCCCCAGGCCCGATCCAGAAGCCATCCAAGGGGCAGCAGGCACTTCGGCCATGGCCATCCCCATCATGCCCACGCCTGACGGGATAATGAACGAGCTGATGGCCTGCTCCGGCACCAGTTGACGGCTGCCCATTTGGTGGCTGCCAAACAGGGATCCCGCCACCCGCATTGCCTCAAAGCCGCCCACCATGTCCAGGAAGGGATCCGCCGTCGCCTCCCGCTGCGGCTCGTCGCCTTTGTAGGCCACCACGCCCATGCCGGCGGCGCTGCGCTTGTAGGGCTCGGTGAGCTGGTAGAGGGTGCGGCCCTGGAGGGGCATCTCAAAGGGCACCGTCAGGAAGTGCTCTTCAAACCAGTCGGAGGGGAAGACCGGCGGCACCATCACTGCTGCCGAGCGGGCCAACATTAGCCAGCGGCCATCCGCCGTCCGGTAGCCAATCTCCACCAAATAGGAGCGGTCGCTCACCGGGATCGGCAGGTACCACTCCCGCGCCAACTCGTCGCAGGGGTACTCCTGCATGCTGTGGGCCGGCTGGCGGTCGAAATCAATATCTGTCACATCGTACAGACGCAGCGCCAACTGCTGGCCGCCCTCGCGGCGCTTGCTTTCCTTGGCTTCGTTGGGGACATCCCAGTAGGCGTAGGCCCACTGGGGATCCCGCGGCAGCAGGACAATGCGGCTTTCGCCATAGCCGTCGGGCAGATTCCCCAGCCCCTTGTCTACATCGACCAGATCCGGCTTGCTAGCTACTTGGCCGACATACTTCGTCCCGGTAACCGACTCTTGCCCGCTGGGCTCCGGCATCGCATCGATGGGGCGGCCAGCTTTGGCTTGGGCTTCTCGAATGGCCTCGATAAGCTGGTCTTTGGTCATACGGCTGTACTTGGGGATCTGATAGCGGGCAGCTTCTTCTCGCAACTGCCGGATGGTCATTTCTTCCAACGGGATCCGCTCTGGTGGCATGGTCAGGGTCTCCTGTCTTCGACAACTCAGGCTTTGTGCAATGCTCCAGCTTCTAACCCAAAGGCCGATCCCAGCTTGTGGCTCAGTACAGCCTTGAACCTACTGGCGTGACGGCCTGCTTTGTGCTTTCCAACCCCTGATGACTCCAGGTCGGGATCAACGGGGATCGCAAAGAATGATGAACACATGTTTGCGTATTTTTGCCTGGCGGTCAAGAGCTTGGGGATCGCTGGGGATCAACGCCTGGCTTTCCCAGCCATCTTGAGCTAGGGATCCCTCCGCAGGGGAGAAAAAGCCAAAGGGAGGACTGCGCGGGATCCCCTGCCGAACCGGTCCTGCCTGGGTAGCATGGGGGAAGGGTGGGCGGCTGCAGAGCAAACCACAGGTTTTCAGGCCGTGAGGTGGGGGCATGAGGTGGTGGAAAGATAGAACTCAAGGCGCAGGGATCCGAGCGATCTTGGCAGCGCTGGGGATCCTGGTCTGGCCGGGGGAAGCTGTCGAGGCGCAAACGCTGTTTCCTCCCCTTTACCGCCTGCAAGGGGGATCTCCTGCCCCAGCCGTCGAGGGACAACCGCTTCCAGCAGAAACGCCCTGGCGCCTGGTTACTCCCGACCAGGTAGAAGTAGAGTCAGCGGTTTCTAGCGAGAACCCAAGCTTGGAAGGGCCGATTTTCGATTTGGACTTGTTGCGCCAGTTCGGCAGCGGGGGTAGTGGCTCGGGTTCTGGCCAGGGAGAAGGGAGCGGGCCCGGCAGCGGCCAGAGCGGGGGGCGCGGCTCCAGCCCTGGCTCGGGGGTGGGCACAGGCCAGGGGCCAGGGGGGGGAGCTGGCCTCGAAGCAGGATCCCAGCGGCAAACCCCGCAGGTAACAGGGCTGATCGTGGATGCCCGCGGCCTGGATTTTCTCCCTAGCCAATCGATGCGCCTTTTGGATCCCGACGGCAACCCAGTTTACCCGCCCCTCAACCTTGGCCAGGATCTCAATGCTGCCTTTGTGGGCAGCGAGGGCACTGCCGCCTATACCACCTCAGAAGAGCAGGCCCGCTCGCTGGTCAACCGCATTGGGGAACGGCCCCACCGCATCCGCGCCATGCGCACCCTAGGCTACGACCTGGTGATCTCCGCCGAAGATGCCTTCAACCTGCGCCAGATGAACGCCGTCGATGGCTTTCTGGATCGCTTTGCCGTGGTGGTCATCTGGGATGGCAGCCAGGCCAGCCGGCCTTGAGTAGCCCTGGCGAGGGGATGGTAGCTTAACAAAAGTGCTCCGCCCTGCGGACGCAAACAGCTTCTTCTGGGGATCCCAACCCTATGCAACGGTTTGCCAACCAACCCCTGCGGGAACGACCCCATCTAGCGGTATTTTCTTCCAGCAAGGTGGGCAACTTTGTGGTCACCATCCCCCTCCTGCGGGGCCTCAAGGAAAAATACCCCGGCTGTGTGCTGGATTTTTTTGGCAGCGAGATTACCCGCGACTTTGAGCTCCACTGCCCCTACATCGACTTCAGCTTCCCCCTCTACAGCCGCCGCCCCGATTACCTCGAGGCCCTGACGGCGGCAGTGCGAGATCGTCTGGCCCAGGCCGGGCCTTATGATCTGGCCATCAATTGCGACGAGTTCAGCGAGCTCAACCTGGTGGCGGTGACGGCCTTGCGCCCCCAGTACATTGCCGGCGCCGGCCTGACCTTGGATTTTCGCCGCAAGCTGGATCCCGGCCCCGACCCGGTGCAGCGCATGCTCCAGGACGACGACTGGAACAGCCTGGAGTTTTTGCAGCGCTACAAAGATATTCTCACTAGCAACTACATTGCCGAGATCTTCTGCCGCCTGGCTTATGTGGAAACAGATTTTTTCCGCCTAGAGCTGCCCAGCCGGGATCCCGACTTTCCCGTGCCGGAAGTTCTGGTGCACATCACCACCACCCGCCGTGCCAAGATGTGGCCACTCGAGTACTGGCGCCAAGTGATCCAGTGGTGCCAGGGCCAGGGCCTGCAGGTGGGGCTAATTGGCAGTGCCCCCGAGCTGCAGCGATCCCTCTACCACGGTGACGGTGAAGAGCAACTGGTGGCTGAAACAGGGATGATTGACCTGCGGGGCAAAACCAGCTTGATCGAATTGGCCGGAGCCCTGAAGCGGGCGCGGGTCTGTATCTCCGTGGACGCGGGGCCGATGCACATTGCAGCGGCTGTGGGCTGCCCCACCATTGCTCTGTTTGGCAACGATGCCGATGGCGATGGAGCTAGCCCAGTGCGGCTGTGGGCACCTCGCCTGCCCCACGTTTACGTTACCCAAACTTCCTATAAATGCCGAGTCTGCGTGGAAAACAAGTTCAAAAACGAAGCCTGCCTGGTGGAGGGCCACCCCTGCATGGCCCACCTCCGGCCAGAAACAGTCATCGGCTACCTGCAGGAGATTCTAAATCTGAAGAAGACGTAGGACTTCCAGCCGATCTCTTCCCTCACCCCCATCCCCTCTCCCAAAGGGAGAGGGGAGCTACAGAGCGAGGGGACAACTGTTGTTCATGGCTATTCGAGATGGCCATAGCTCCCAGGGATCTCCGTCTTTTTCCCTGCTGACCAGGGGGGTGGCAGAGAGGGCCCAGGAGCGCCGGTCGGATCCCTGACAGTCCGCTTAGGCTGAGAGTTCGAGGCTGAAAACTCTATGCCTAAACCGTTTGGGTGTGAGCTGTAACGTTGAGAACGCGCAAGTAGGCCGGTTTGCGGAGGGGGGCCAAATGAGAGCCTGGCAAGGGGTTGCCCTGAAGCTGCTGGCCACCTTTTGCTTTGCCTGTTTGGGGGCGATCATCCGGCTCAACACGCCCGCCCTGCACCCTTTTGAAATTGTGTTCTTGCGCAACCTATTTGGGTTACTTGCCCTGGTGCCACTGCTTTTGCGAGCAGGGATCCACTCTCTGCGCACCGCCAAGATGGGCTTCTACCTCCTGCGCTCGGCAATCAGCACCTTGGGGATGCTGCTTTCCTTCTGGGCAGCCAGCCTGTTGCCTTTGGCAGAAGCAACGGCGCTGAGCTTTGTCCAGCTTTTGTTTGCCAGCCTCATGGCGGTCTGGGTGTTGGGCGAACAGATGCGTCCCTCCCGCTGGCTGGGGTTGGGCCTGGGGTTTGCCGGGGCCTTGGTGATGCTAAGGCCGGGCTTTCGGGAGCTCTCCTTAGGGACAGGACTAGCTTTGGCGGCGGCAGCCCTCTTTGCCTGGGTAACCATTGTGCTCAAGATCCTCGCCCGCACCGAGTCCAGCCTCACCATTACCGCCTACATGGGCCTGTTGCAGACCCCTCTTTCTTTTCTGGCTGCCGTCTGGGTTTGGAGGTGGCCTTCGCCGGAGCAGTGGCTGTGGATGGCAGCTATGGGGCTGCTGGGCAGCCTGGGCCAGGTGGCCCTCACCCAAGCTTACAAGCTGGCCGAGGTGACCATGCTGCTGCCTCTTGATTTTTTCCGCCTCCTCTGGGCTAGCCTGATCGGGTTCTGGGTGTTTGCCGAGATCCCGGATGGGTGGACTTGGATGGGCGGAGCCTTGGTCTTGGCAGGCGCCACTTCTGGGGCCTACAGGGAAGCCCGGCTGCAGAGGGCCCAAACCCCGGCCTGGACTGGCAAAGTTGGAAAGCGGGAAGATCTCTAGGCCAGCCTAGAGCCGCGGCAGGACGGGACTGGAGCTGGTCAAGTCGGTGGTGGTGAGGGCCACCAGCAGGGCTTCCGGGCTAACGGGGAAGGGCAGATGGTGAATATCGGATCCCGGCTGGCAGGCCACTTGGGCAGCCTGCAGCAGCTCAGCGGATCCCAGGTGGTTGAGGTGGAGATCCCGCAAGTTAAGGGGCAGCCCCACCTGGCGGTAGAACTCCAGCAACTGGGTGCGGGCGGCCAGCGCCAACTGGCTTCCCTGCAGGATCTCCTCCAGGCGAAGCTGGGCCAAGATGCCAAAAGCCACTTTCTCGCCGTGCAGGGTGGCCCGGTGGCCCACCAGATGAGTAAGACCGTTGTGGACAGCATGGGCGGCCACAGTGCGACACTTGGCTCCTCCCATGCCGCCGACAATCCCCGCTAGGCAAATGCAGGCGTCCACCACCTGCCTCCAAGCAGTCCCACCTGGCTCCCGCAGGGCCGCCACCGATTTTTGCAAGAGCAAATCCCGTAAGACGCGGGCCTGCTGCACAGCGCCGATCACCAGGGCATCTTCTGAACTGCCGCTGCTCACAGAAGACTCGTACCACTTGGCCAAGGCATCTCCGATCCCGGCCACCAGAGTGCGTGCTGGTGCTTGCAGAATCAAGTCATAGTCCAGGATCAAAGCAGCGGGAGCCTGATCTAGGGCCACATCCCGCTGAAAGGCTCCGGCCTCCGAGTAGATGTTGGACAGGGCGCTCCAGGCGGCACAGGTGGCAGCAGAGGTGGGCACTGTTACCACCGGGATCCCCAACCGGTGGGCCACCAACTTGGCCGTATCCAACGCCTTGCCGCCCCCCACCCCCAAAATGCCGGTCACGGATTCTGCTGTGGCCAGAGCCTGGAGACGAGCCAGCTCCGATTCGCTGCAATCGACGCCATAGGTGCTCCAGTAAACCTGAACGGCGGGATCCCGCTCCAGATTGCGCTTCAGGGGCAGTTCAGCCACAGCTAGCGATCGCTCCCCCCCGATCACCAACACGCGGGATCCCAGGATCGTCAGGGGGACGGCCTCGAGAATGCCGCTGCCCCGGTACACCCGGCCCGGCGCCGGAATGGCTAGGTCGAATTCACAAGTGCTCAGCATTCCAAAAAGGGGCAATAAGGTCAGCCCAGTGTCCGTAAATACAGACTACGATTCTAGCCGCAAGTTCTGCCTTTCCCACCCCTGAGTCTCGCCTGCTTAGAACGGGTTGGGATCCCTGGCAGGGGAGGGTCAGCTAGCACAAATCTTTGCCAGCAGTCAACTGCCAATGGTGGTAACCCCCAGACAAATTGGGTAGTATGCGTCCTAGCAGTAGCGCAGAGGGCGGGGTTTCCAGCGTGTTTGGCTTTCTTGGTGGCTCCAGAACCCAAACCTTGCTTGGGGTGGACATCAACGCCGAGCGCATTGCCGTTGCCCAACTGAAAAAACAGGGCAATGGCCGCTATCGTCTAGTTCACTACCACAGCGTGGAAATGCCAGAGGGGGCAATGATCGAGGGGCGCATCCTCGATCCAGACACGGTTGGCCTGACCCTGGCCAACTTGCTAAACGAATACAAGGTGCCCACCAACTTGCCGGTGGCGACCGCGGTGCCGGTGCGAGAGGCGATCGTCCGTCTCATTCGCCTGCCTGCTGACCTGCCTGCCGATGAGCTGCGGCGGGTGGTCTTGGAGCAGGAGGCGGAGCTCTACATCCCCTACCCCAGGGATCAGGCGGATGTGGACTACCAGCCCCTGGGCCTAGACCTTTCTCAGGATGGCATTGAGCGCATCGAAGTCTTACTGGTAGCCATCCCCAAGGAGGTGGTGGACAATTACCTGGCCGTGCTGCAAGCGGCCAACTTGAAGGCCCGCTGTGTGGAGCTGGCCAGTTTCTCTCTCATTCGCACCATCCGTGACCAACTAACCCAGTACAGCCCCCAAGAGGCGGTGTTGCTCAGCTCCATCGGCTACGACAGCAGTGAGATCAGCATCTTGGTCAACGGCATCCCGCAATTTACCCGCACCGTCAACATCGGCACCATCCACATGCGCCAGGTGCTAGCCCAGGCCCTGAATTTGCCGGTTAGCCGCACTGGCGACCTATTGCGAACTCTGAGGTTACCCTTGATCAACCCCGCCGATGTTTTGGCCACGGGAGAGCAACCGGTTCCCAGCAACCCCGGTGTGGCAGCGGTGGCCCGTGTCGTCTCCGATTTGGCCGATGAACTAAAGCGCTCGATTGACTTTTTCACGAGCACGGAAAGCAGCTTTCCTGTGGTGAAAGTATTGCTGGCCGGGCCAGGAGCCAGCATTGGCCAAATGGATGGCTTCTTATCCCAGTTGTTGAGCGTGGCGGTGGAGTTGGCGGATCCCTTTGGCAGCATCCTGGTGCCGAATGCAATCGAGGTGCCCTTGGAGGAGCGCCCGGCGATGGGAGTGGCCCTGGGGCTGGCCATGCGGGAAGCCGGCAAGTAACGATAGGGATCCCTCGAAGGCACTATCCAACAATGAGCGAGCAATGAGTGAGGCGATTGGATGTACACACCGGAAATCAATTTTCTTAAGGAAAGGCCGGAAGTTCCCACCACCGTTCAGACAGGGGCGGTAGCCGCCCCGACAACTGCCGCCGGAGCCGAGAGCTGGGCTTTGGCCATTGGCCTGGGGGTTGCCGTGACTGCTGTGGCCATGGGGGCTTTCTTGTATTTCCAAGACAGCTTTTCCCGTCAGCGGAATACTCTGAGGGCAGAGCAAACCCGCCTTGACGGTGAACTCAGCACAGCCAATGCTGAGTTGACCCGACTCCAGGGCCTCAGCCAAGAATTACAAACCATTCGCACCCAAACGGAGGGGTTCCGCTCCTTTCTGGGATCCGTCCAGCCCTGGTCGGCCATTCTAGAAGAAGTGCGGCGCAGGATCCCTGGCCAAGGGGTGTGGATAACCAACATCAGCGCCTCTGGGGATACCGTGAACATCCAAGGCGGGGCGCTCGATTTTCCCTTGGTGAACGACTTTTTGCTCACCCTGCTGGATTCCAACTTCGTAACCAGTGCCGTTCTCAACAGTGCCTCTCGAGTGGAGGGCACACCTGAAACTGAACCCAGCGTCACCTACGGCCTAACGGTTACTATTCGAACCATAGGGGATCCCGACCCAGAGTTTACCCGCGAGCTGGAGCAGCGGGGAGCAATAGGCTTGGTGGAAAAGATCCGTATTTTGCGTCAAGTGGAGGGGAACTGATGACCGGCTCGCTGGACAGTTTTCACGATGAACAACTAATGGCACCTCCGGCGGGGCCGCCGGTACTGCTGGGTGTCGAGCTGACCCCCATTCGCATTGGCCTGTTGATCGGGATCCTGGGCTTGGGTACAGCGGGCTTTTTGGCCTTCACCCAACTCCGTCCTCTAATTAGAGAGGTGCAAGCCTTGGAAAGAAAGGTAGCCCAAAAAACCAGCCAGTTGCAGGAGGTACAGGGCCAGATTGCCAGCCTACAGGATCTGCCCAACCAGATCGAGAAGGCTCGTGTGCAACAGCAGCAGATCAGCAGCTTGCTGGCCACCCCTGAGAATGCCGACACGCAACTGATCGATCTCAACCGACTGGTGCGGGGACAGCCCAACAGCGAGTTGCGCAGTTTTACCCCCTCCCCCCTCACCCCTGCTTCTTCGAATAACCCCGAAGTGCCCGCGATCATTGCTCCGGCTATCCAGGTGCAGACCAGTCGCGTCGCGGTGCGGGGCCCCTATACGGACATCATTAATCTCATGAGGGATGTAGAGCGCCTACGCACCTTGTTTCGGGTGAGCAACATCAGCCTAAATCCTGTGCAAGATACAGGGGAGCTAGACGCCGCTTTTGATCTGATTGCCTATTACTACGACAAAGATATTCCCTTAGGCACTGCCCCTGCCCAAGAGGCCCCCAGTCGGTAGGCTGGCTGGTTCTGGACGTCTGTTCAACTCAACACCTCACCACATCTCAGATTAAGGCCTTCTCCCAGCTTCGGAGTTGCGGCTGCGTAGCCATTTCAAACCAGATTGAGACACCTCCCAGGCTCTCCACACCGCTGCCGTGACGCCTCTCCCTGAGGGAATCAACCCAAGCGCTCCGCGCTGCTAGCGCGACCACCCCCGGCCCCTCTCCCTCAGGGAGAGGGGAGTTGGGAATTGGCGAGACAAGCCGTTTCTATTGACGATGAGCACGTATCCGGATCCCTGTGATAGATGGCCAGGGTCGAGAGGTTACAGACGATGAGCTGCAGGTAGTGTTGTCAGAATCGGAGATCCGGGAAAATTTTTCTCTCAATCACCTACGGGTAGTGGCAAAGTGCAAGATTTCGGCTTTGATTAGGGAAGCACTGGGTGAACCCGTGCTGCAGTGAAGCAAGAACACGCTTGGCTAACGGAGTGAGGTGTGAGGATGATGAACCGTCGAGTTGCCTGGGGATGGGCGCTGAGCTTGATCCTTTCGCTGCCCCTGTTGGCTGTAGAAGGCCGACTTGAGGAAGCCGCCGCTCAGCAGTTGACCTCCGCCAATCCACAAAGCCTCAGCCGCATCACCGATATCCGCCTGGTGCCCCACGGCAACCGCATGAAGCTGGAGATCACCACTGCAGGGGGCGCCCGTCCACAGGTGTTCTTTACCCAACAGGGCCGGTCTTGGATTGGGGATATCACCAATGCCCAACTGGATGGCGGTCAAGGCCGCTATCGTCAGGAGTCTCCCTTGCCGGGAGTGCGCTTCATCGAAGCCAAGCAACTAGGCAGTGACAGCGTGCGGATAGAAATTGCCGGTGTTGCGGCAGCTCCCCAGGGCTTGCTGGCCCGGCGCAGCCCGACGCAGTTGGTCTTCGAGTTTGAGGGCTTGCCCTCTGCCCCGCCGGCTCCTGTAGCTGCCGCGCCCAGCCAAGTAGCGCCCAATCAACCGGCCTCGCCAACCCGACCTCAGCCTGTGGCCCCGCCGCCAGCTCCTGCCTCCCCTCCGGCTGCTCAAAACTCTCCTTCTCCCCAGGGGACAGCCCCTACTCCTCAGCCCCTTGCCCAAACTCCTCCCCCTTCCCCGCCAGCTCAGGTGGCTCCTCCCCCTCAGCCGGCTTCCCCTAGGCCGGTCATTTCTCAGGTGCCTTCCGTAGGGCAGCTTAACCAACCCCAACTGCCACCAGGAAGTTTGCCCGCTGAGTCTCCTTTTCAAGGAAGAGCTGTGGCTCCTCCGGCTGGAGATATTGCTGTCGGCACGATTCTACCCGATCCCCCTCCTGTTGACCTGGGAACCAACGCCAAGATTAGCCTGACCTTGAAGGATGCTCCCGTGGGGGATGTGCTGAGTTTGTTGGTGCGACGGGCAGGTTTGAATGTGGTGCTCAACGACGTTCCACGCGAGCTGACTATCTCTTTGGACGTGCAGGACTCGCCCCTACAAGAGACGTTTAACTTTATCCTGCGGCTAAAACAGCTACAGGCACAGCGACGGGGCCAAACTGTCTTTATTGGACAAAACCTGCCAGGGGTGAGCGGGATCCTGGTGCGCAACTACCGCCTGAACCAAGCCGTTGCCGCAAATATAGCTCCTCGTCTCGAAGCTGTTTTAAATGCCGTAGCTCCAGGCGCCCAATTTGATGTGGACGAGCGCACCAACTCCATTACCGTGATCGGCACCGAGCGACAGCAGGACATCGCCGCTGCCCAGATTGCTCAACTGGATGTGCGCCGGCGTCAGGTTTTGATTTCCGTAAGAGCGGTCGATATCCGTCTGAACAACAACGAGAGCTTATCGGTTAACTTGGGCGGAGCCTCTGGTAACTTTGCTGTTGGAACCTTGGGAGGGGCAAGCTTCGGTGGCGAGCCACTGAACCAGCCTCAGGGATCCTCAGTAGAATCCATTGGCCCCACTGGGCCATCTGGCTCTATTACAGGTATCTTCAATACCCTCAACCGCCTGCAACAATCCTTGGCTTTGCGAGTTCAAGCAGCCATTCAGAACGGAACCGGCAAAATTTTAACCGATCCCAAAGTGGTGGTGGCAGATGGCAGCTCTAGCCGGATTAGCATTGCCACCAGCGTGCCTGTAAACGTCGAAACCATTACTATACCCCAAGGAGAAAACCAGCCACCAGTTGTTACCCAGCGTTTGCAGAGAGAGGAGGCTGGAGTTATCTTAAACGTTTCGGATGTCAGGATAGATGACAATGGATTTGTTACCTTAACTATTCGGCCTGAGATTTCCATCCCCATACCCATCCAAGTGCTGGAAGGTGGAGACTTTGCAGGGATCCAGCTTTTTAACATTGATAGGAGACAGTTAGAAGCCTCTCAATTGAGACTAAGAGACGGACAGACTTTTATTATCGCCGGCCTAATCCAAGACAGAGATAATGTCGATGTTCGTAAGGTTCCTCTGTTAGGGGACTTGCCTCTTCTAGGTGCTTTGTTTCGCTCCCAGACTGTGAATAATGAGCGCAATGAAGTAGTTTTTATGCTGACGCCCTATATCATGGACGATAACGTAGCCTTTGGTCTACCTTCTAATCTATAAGACAGTAGGAAGTTAGTATGCTAAGCCGTCAAGTTTCTCAATTCTCTGCCATCCTAGTCGTTAGTAACTTGTGCATTACAGCCTGTCAAAGAATCAAGGGGTACAGTAGCAACACCTAGCAAACTAACCTCGGAAGCAGGATGGATTGTTCAGTAGTCAAGAAGTCTTCACTATCTGCTCCAGGCTATACTTTCCAATTCTGGAAAACTGCCAAATAAAATGCTTCAACACCGACCACATCATCTCAATAGGATTCAATTCCGGCGCATACACAGGCAGGTATAGAATTCGCGCTCCTGTCCCCCTAATCAATTCCTCAACTTCCCGACTCCTATGAATATTTAAATTGTCCAT
>NZ_JANSIZ010000019.1:0-38449 GCF_047462315.1 Synechococcus sp. H60.2
GGGCAGAAGAAGAGACAAAAGCTCTGCTGTCAAGCGGGTGAGGAAACCCCACCCGCCTGCGCGGTGGGGTAGTTCATCGGAACTGGAGAATAGCAGATGGGTCAACCTCAACCCGGACGGGATGGTTACATTGTTAGCAAGATTTTTATCCAATAGCTGGAGTCGGCAGGATAAAAAGGTAACATCGCTCTATACCCGAGCTACCCTGCGCTAGGGGAAGAGCATCGGCCTCTCAGGGCACTGTCAATCGGCAGCAAACCTGCTATTATACATTGACCTCACTGACTCCATTTTTTGTGCTCTTGGATACAGAGATCCCATCTGTCCCGGTAACGGGAGGGATCGCTTAGCAGAGCTGCGCTCAGAAAACCCGGCTTGCCGCCTCTTGGCTCAGTTGCCGGCCAGATCTTTGCGGAAGCTCTGTAAGAGTGTTAAGAATGATTACATTAGTTGGTCATCCTCTCAGTTTTTCCACTTGTCCTTCCCAGCGCCGTGAAACGACTATGCTAGATCCCATTCCCCCTCCTGTCCTTGAAGAATACCTGTTGCAAGCAGGCATCATCGACCGCTCCCAACTGAGCTTGGCCAAAAAGCTGCAGCATCGCCAGCAAGGGCCGTTGCTGATGATCCTTTTGGAGCTGAGTTTCATCGATCTCGAGCAGCTCAGGCGCCTGCTGGATTTGGGCCGCACCTACGACCATGCTACAAACGCTGGATAGCCTTCAGCCCGGTTGGCAGCAGCATCTGGCCCGCTGGTCTGCGGCTGGGCAGGGATCCCTGCTGCTGAAAAGTTGCGGGAAGAAGGATCTGGCGGAGCTGCGTCGTTTTTTACAGCAGTTCTGCGCCCCCAGCCAAGCGTTGACCTTGCTCACAGAAGACTTGCAGGTAGTGGACGGCCCCCTGACGCTGCAAAGCTGGGATCCGCAGGTCACAGGCTCTTTTGCCCATCTTTATCTGGAGCGCTCCGCGTCTGCACAGCACCTCAACCGCTTGGCGGCAATAGTGGCTCAGTTGCGCGCCCCCGACGGCTGTCCTTGGGATCGCGCCCAAACGCCCGAGTCGCTGACTCCCTATATCCTCGAAGAAGCCTACGAGACGGTGGCGGCCATTCGGGCTGGGGATCCGGCGGCCATTGTCGAAGAGCTAGGGGATCTGTTGCTGCAGGTGGTGTTGCAATCCCAGATCTTTGCCGAGCGAAACCACTTCGACCTGGAAACCGTAGCCGCGCGGATTGCCGATAAGCTGATCCGCCGTCACCCCCATGTGTTTGGGGATGCTCCGCAGTCAGATGTTTCCAGCCTTTCTGAGTTGCACCGCTCCTGGGAAGACATCAAGCAGAAGGAACAGCCACAGCAGACCCTCGGCCAGAAACTTCTCCACTACGCTGAAAGTTTGCCCCCCCTGATGGCGGCCCTGAAGATCTGCCAAAAAGTGGTGGGAGCGGGATTTGAGTGGCCGACGGTGGAGGGGATCTGGGCCAAGATCCGCGAGGAAGAGGCCGAACTGCGCCGAGAGCTGGAACGGGATCCCCCCAACCCGGCGCGACAGGAAGCCGAGTTGGGGGATCTGTTGTTTGCTCTGGTCAATTTGGGCCATTGGTATGGGCTGGATGCCGCGCAGGCCTTGACCCAGACCAATCTGCGCTTTGCCCGCCGTTTTTTGCGCATGGAAGAGCTGGCGCGGCAACCAACAGAAGCAGCGTTACCTGGCAGCGGCCAAGCCTCCCCGCTCCCTCTCCAAAGACTCACCCTCGCGGAGTTAGAGGCCCTCTGGCAACAGGCAAAGCAGGAGCACCCCTAATCTCTTTTCTGAACCATTTATCTAAACTGGGAAACCAGCCCGCGGGATCCCTCAGCGATTGTTGGGCAAATTCTGGATGGGAACAACCAGCTCTTGCACAGGCAGAGCCACGGGTTGGGAGGTGTCGCCGCTTAAGGAGCCGGATAGCCCAGAGGGAGGAGAGGCTGGAACCTCGCCGACGGGGCGCAGTTGCCAGCGGATGATCTGCTCGCCGCGGTAAAAGGTCACCAACAACTGATCCCCCTGCGATTGAATTTGCCAGGTGCCGTCGCCGCTGGTAACCGAAATCTGCCCGCCGGAAAAGGGCGCGTCCAACGCCGGCCCCGACTGCGTCCAAATGCGTCCGCCACCGGTTTCCAGAACCAGTTGCACCGTCGCCCCCTGCCCCTGACCGCTCAAGATCTGGCCGGTGCCACTCCAAACTCGGGTCTCTGTCTGAGCCCCAGCGGGCTGCCCAAGCTGCAGAGCCATGAGCACCAGCCCTGCCCAGCCCCACTGACCTCGTAGCGCCCCCCTCCAACCGGGAGAGAAGAAAGAATAGCGAGAGAAAAAGGCCATTGCACCCACGTTAGTACCACACGCTGCAATAGGACTGAAACACACCAGAGAAGAAGAGAGAGAGCTTGAGGGAGTAATTCTTTACACAGTCCCTCTCACAGTCTATCGAAACTGTCGGGATCCCTCTGCGTTCTCTTGGGCTTGGGTTGAGCTGGCTGCCGAGATCCTCAGTTGTCTTGATCCCAATCTAGGTAATCCCCGCCCCCCCAGACAGGCTGCAACCTGAGCCTCTGGCTGCGGGGATCCCTAGCAACCGCTTCGCCAATGCGCAGAGCCAAGTCTGAAACCCAACTAAAATGGCAATCGTTGCTATTTCTTCGATTTAGCTTAATCGGCGGGAAGCCCTGCACTGTATGAGTGAATTGTGTTGACTCAGGAGCCAATCCGTGTCGGGATGAAAGCCGTTCGTGCTGCAATTGAGGAGCACAAGTTAAATCTCTGAAGAGTTTCCCGCCGTGGGTGGCACGGTGGCAGCACGCTGAGACCTCTGTACCAACAAGTCTGGGAAGCGTGAAGCCCGTACGCTATCGGTTCACGCAGCGTGGCGTAAGCCATGTTGTGTTTGCTCAACGAAGAGGAGTGGCGGGAGTCGTTCACACTGAGGCACTGCACCCGCCCCGTTACCTCTTTTTAGTTGTTTTTTTAGTTGTTCATCTCCCGTTCCAGCTTGGCCATCGCGATCTGGCTTTCCAAGCGGGAAATGCCCTCGCGGATAGCTGTCGCCTGGGCCTCAACCTCGTCCAGGGAGCGACGAACCGCCTCTGCGGCACTCATGTGTTGGTTCCGCTGCACCAAAGCCTGGCGCGCCAGTTCGTCCTGGTCATGTTGGCTGGCCTTCTCGGCTCTGACAAACCAATCCTCAGCCTTTTGCAGCAGTTGATCGTACTGCCGTTCCAGTTGTTTGCAGCTGGCCAGCGTTGTGGCCAGGCTGCGCCGCAGTTGTTTCAGATCCCGCTCCATCTGGCGGATGCTCGCGTTTTTCTGGCGAGGCTTTTTCCACAACACTTTGCTCAGGCCCACCATCACCACTGCTGTGGCAATGCCCACGCCCGCTGCCGCTGCCGGGTTTTCCCGCAGGAAGGAGCCGTCCAAAACGTTGGATCCCGCAAAGGCCGAGGTTTGCGCGGCTGTCTCCCGAAACTCCCAGGGCATCACCGGATTGCGTTGCTGCCAAAAACCTCGGCGCGCCGCCTGGGCCAATTCTTGAGCTTCCAGGTAGCGCTCCCGGTTGGCCCCGTACAAAAAGCGCTCGTAAACCGCCGCCTGCCCCTGGCGCAACATCTCCAAATTCACCAAGCCCTCAGAGTTGTACACCTGGGCAATGTGCAGCCCTTCCGGCGTGACGTAGAGGGTATCCACCTGCACCAGGGATCCCGGCGGCAGCAGGCTTTGCAAAGCCTCTTGTGAGAGCCGCCCCCAGCGTCCCTGCGTCAGCTCCGGCGCATCCACATAGGCAAGGCGAAAACGGGTGGGCCTGCCGTTCAAGTCTGCCCAAAAGGTGTCCCCATCCACCACCGACCGTACTCGCGCTGTCGCGGAAGATTGGGCCGCTGCAGGGAGGACAAACCAAGTGCCCGAAAGGACAGCCGCCGTCATCAGGAGAGAAGTTCTTGAGGCCATGGGGATCACTCCTAATTGTGCAGAACAACAAAAGTTAAGAAATAATAAGAAATGGGGAGGCTGCGGGAACCCGCCAAAAGCCTGAGGCGTCTTCGCAGACTGGCAGAAGCAAATGGGCTGCTGCTTCCTCGGAAAGAGGCGCCAGAGCCAATAACTCACCCGCGTCAGAGAAAGCAACTTCTCCGACGCGGAGCTTGCCCTTCTGCAAAAGTCGGCTCCCAGGATGAGAATTTGGGTTAGAGTCTAGCTCACCTCTTGGGGCAACGTCACAACCCTAGATGGCAATCTTTGTGCAGTTAGCTTAAAGAGTTTCCCTGACTGGTTCCCGCCGCGGGTGGCACGGTGGCAGCACGCTGAGACCTCTGTACCAACAAGTCTGGGAAGCGTAAGCCCGTACGCTATCGGTTCGCGCAGCGTGCTGTAAGCCATGTTGTGTTGACTCAACGAAGATGAGGGTCGGGAGTGCGCACTGGATTGGAATCACAGGCGCAAGCGGTAGGGCTCTTCCTCAAGTCCACTGGGCAGAGGCGGCGGGAGAATCTCGATCTCGCCCGTGGGCAACGTGCGCAGCACCGTCCCCAATTGGGTCAGTTGTTCCAGAACAAACTGGCGGGTATCCCGGTCGCTGGTGGCGTTAAACACGCTTAGCCAGACATCGAAGCGGGAGCGGCGGCTGAGGGGGCTGCGGGCGATGTTGTCCCCCAGTTGGCGAAAATCGTCACCAGGCAAGCCCACCTGTTCCCGCCAGGCGGCGGCTTGGTAGTAGTCGCGGCGGCCCGCTTCCGCATCCCCCAAAAACATGAAGTTGATCAGGGCGCGATCCACGTAGAGCCGCCAGGCATCGGGGTTGTTTTGGGGGTTAAACTGCTGCAGGCCGCGATCCAAAATCTCGACGGCTTTTTCCGGCTGGCCAGCCCGATAGGCCAACACCAAGCTGGAGAGGCGGTAGCCTAAGAAGAAATTGGGATCCAGCCGCAGCATGTGGTCGAAGTACTCGTAGGCAAGGCCGTAGCCGGTTTGGGCGCGAGCAGGGGCGTCGCCGTAGTACTGGATCAGCTCCAGCCACAGCCAGGAGGCGCCCAGGTTGCGGTAGCCCAGCCAGCCCAGGGTGGTGGCCAGGGCAATGTTGCGGTTTTTGCGGGCCTCGGCATTTTCCAGGGCCTCTAGATTGATCCGCTCCAGCATCGGCACCTGCAGCCGTACCACCAGGATCCCGCACAGCAGCGCCCCGCCCACGGCGGCCAGGGTGCCTGTCAGGGAGAAACGGGAGCGGCGACGGGGCAAAGCAGCAGCAGTCATGGCCAGTTCTCAGCAGATCTCTATTGCTCGGCAGCGCCGCCGCGACCAGCGGCTAGACTCAATCATAGCGATGGCCTTGCTTCTCTCGATCTCCCTTGCACTTTTCCCCTGCCGATGACCAGATCTGCTCTCTCGGCTGCAGACCGGGCCCTCAGCCTCTACGAGGCCCTGCCCTACCCCAATGTGCCCCTCTCCCAGTCGGCCCGCAATGTCTTGGGGGAGATGTTCAAGATGAGCTATACCACCGCCCAGTACCTGCGCACCCACATGCTCGTCCCGTCAGAGGGCAAGGTGATGCTTAACGCCGGCTGTGGCTCCGGCTGGGAGACGCTGATGATGGCGGAGGCCAATCCGGGCGCCCAGATTGTGGCTTGTGATCTGTCGCCGGCTTCCGTCAAGCTCACCGAGGAACGCCTGCGCCGCCACGGCTTCACCGATGTCCAGTGCTACGTCCTCAACGTGCTGGAGCTGGATCGCCTGGGGATCCAGTTCGATTTCATCAGCCTGAACGACGTTCTGTATTTGTTGGCAGATCCCACTGAGGGCTTGCAGGCGATGAAAAAGGTTCTCAAGCCCGAGGGCATTATTCGCGCCAATCTCCACAGCCGCCGCCAACGCCAGGTGTTTCTCCGCCTGCAGGAAGCTTTGCAAAAGGTGGGGCAATTCGACGTCCCGCCAGCAGTAGGCGCCAAGAACGTGCGGGAATTCATGGGATCCCTGCAGGAAGAGGTGGCCAAGGCAGTGCTGTGGAACCCGGCCAACTATACCGAAGACGCCGCCATCCTGAACAACTATCTGCTTGCCAACGACAAGGGATTTACGATCCCCGAGGTGTTTGGCATGTTGCAGCAGGCAGGGTTGGGCTTTTTAAGCCTGGTGGATATGCCCGACTGGTCGGTGGAGTCTCTCTTTAAGCAAGTGCCGGAGTTTGTGCGGCAACGGCTGGAAACCCTCAGCGTTATGGAGCGGCTGCACCTCTACGAGCTGATCCGGCCTGCCCATCGCCTCATCGACTTTTGGGCCGAGCACGCCGGCTCTTCCCTGGTGCTGCCTTGGACGGATGCGGATTGGCTGACGGGATCCGTGCAGTTTAACCCCCTGCTGATGGACAATACCCGCTTCCACCAGGAGTACAACAAGGCCCTGCAAGAGAACCGCCCCTACGAAATGCAGTGGACAGGGGCCACCCACGGGCGGATCAGCATCCCTGCCGAGAAGGTGAGATGGCTGGCTCCGCTGCTGCAGGGGCCGACTCCGGTGGCAGAGCTGATTCAACGGGTCGTCGAGCTGGGATCCCTGACGAAAGAACAGGCAACCGACGAGGTGTTGACCTTCCTGACGGCGTTGGAAGACTTTCTCTTTGTCATGCTGCAGTAGAGCCGTTTACCCGTTCCCGCTCCAGCCCAGCTCCCCTCTCCCTCTGGGAGAGGGGCTGGGGGTGAGGGCAGTCTCCCTCTGGGAGAGGGGGCGGGGGTGAGGGCAGTGGCCCCAAGCGCCTGAAAGGTGCCTTAATCTGGTTTGAGATGTCGAGAACTGTACGACCCGGATGCCTGCCTGGCCGGCACGTCGTTTCTATGCAGCTCTGCAGCGAGGGCTGACCCAGCCCTTGGATCGCTGGGTAGCCGGGATCACCCTCTGCAACTTGGCGATTGGGGTGATCTTATTTTTGCTGGGCAACCATACGGCCCCCTATGTGCGGGATTTCAACTGGCAACAGCAGCGGGTGGGATCCCAGGAACTGCAGATGGTGCTGACCTTCAACCGCCCTATGGATGCGGACAGCGTTGCGGCCAACTTGGAGATCCAGCCACCTCTGCCGGGCCGGATGCACAAGCTGGGCCGCCGCTTTTTTTGGACCCTGACAGAGCCGGCCCCCTACGGCCAGACCTACCGGCTGCGCCTAAAGGCCGCCGTGGATGAGCAGGGCCAGCCCATGGTGCGACCTTTTGAGGGGGAGTTTCGCACGCCGGATCGGCAGTTGTTGGGGATCGGCACGGAAGCAGACCAACGGGGGCGGCTGTTCCTCTTTAACCTGGAGACGGGATCCACCACGTTGCTGACGCCAGCCGGGCTGAAGGTCACTCAAATGCAGCCCAGCGCCGATGGCCGCTTTGTCTACTACTTTGCCACCACCACCAGCCTACAACACCAGGATCTGTACCGCCTGGATCTGGAGGATCAGTCTTCCCAGTTGCTGCTGGATCACCAGGGCTACCAAAACCTGCGCTTCCAGGTCTCGCCGACGGGGGAGCTGGTGGTAGCGGAGCGGATCCCCCTGCAACGGGATCCCCTCGCCCCTGTCCAGACGGAGCTGTGGGTCCAGAAAAGGAGACAGGATCCCTTTGAGCGTCTGGAGCTGGACACGGCTTTGGGGGGAGACTTTTTCATCAGCCCTGATGAGAGCAGCTTGCTCATCTCCCAGGGGCAAGGGGTGGGGATTGTGCCCCTGCACCCGCGGGCGGCAGCGGAGAGCTTTTTGGCCCAGTTCGGCCAAACCTTGGCCATCCGTCCCGACGGGGCTTTCGGGGCTTTGCTGCGCTTCAATCCCGACTACACCCGCAGCCTCTTTATCGTCAGCAATACCGGCACCAGCGAGGAGATTTGGGTAACCGAGGGATCCGTTGCCAAAGGAGCTTTCTCGCCGAGGGCGCCTGTCTTTTACAGCTTGGTGAGCGAGGTTGAGGTTACCGGCAATCAGGGCGAGTTGGCGTTGCAGGGCTACAGCGAATCATCCCGCCTGCTGGCAATCGTGTTCAGCAGCGGTGGCGCTGCCCAAGCTGGCAAGATCGCGGAGATGGCTCGGGCCGACTACCCCTTTGAGCTGGACTTCAGCCTTTCTCCGGACGGCCGCCTGTTGGCCTACACGCTTTTGCAGCCCTTGCAAGAGGAGATTCCGGATCCCTGGGCTCCCCTCAGCCGCAGTGGGCAAGCCATCCGGAGCGCGCAAGTGTGGCTGCTGGACTTGCAAGATGGACTGCCGCTCCCCAACAGCCGTCGTCGCCTGCCGCTGAGCAGCAGCGCCTTGGCCTGGATCCCTTAGAGAAACGGGGGAGAGCGAGGGGGCGGTAATCCCCCTCGATTCATCGGGGGATCCACGGCCCCCCTGTTCGGTCGTTCCAGCTGGGGTGTCACGGAGTCCACGAACTGAAGCTCGGCGGTAGCTCCTTGCGCGTCTCTTGAAGGGGACGCAGAGGTTGCGCAACTCTTCCCTCCCCCTAGCAAGCCGAGGCTTTCAGTTTGGTTAACCTATCTGCAGTCAGCTACTTTACAGGATCTCAGAGGCATCTAGGGGGTAGAGGGGCGGTGGTGCTGGGAAAAGCTGTTTGCCTAGGAGAAGGGCAAGTACTGGGGGGATCCAAGCAAAAAGCTTCTCGGATCCCTTGATAAGGGTCTATATCTCTGTTAAGCGAGCATGAACTTTTTTAACGATCCGGATAGCGGCTGCTGAGAGGAGAACTGAGGCCCCGTAGAATGAATCCCAAAATTCCAGGCAGGACCTT
Organism: Synechococcus sp. H60.2; assembly: GCF_047462315.1. NCBI lineage: Bacteria > Bacillati > Cyanobacteriota > Cyanophyceae > Synechococcales > Synechococcaceae > Synechococcus > Synechococcus sp. H60.2. Next base: position 8,778 of record NZ_JANSIZ010000019.1, read on the forward strand.
CGGACATGGATTACATTCGCACCTTTAACGACGATCCCTGCGAGGGCCATCTTTCGACGCCTATCAGCGATTCTCCTGTCACCCGTCTGTTTATCAACAACCTCCCCATCAACCGTCCTGGCCTATCGCCGCTGTTGCGGGGGCTGGAGATTGGGTTGGCGCATGGCTATTTTTTGGTGGGGCCAGAAATCGTGGTGGGACCGCTGCGCGACTATCCTGAGGCAGCTAATTTGGGTGGGCTGGTCACGGCGATGGCAATTGTGTTGCTGGGAACCGCCTGCATGTCGGCCTATGGCAGCGTTACCTTTGGAAACAAGCCGGAAACGCCGGGAGCCAATCCTCTATCTACGGCGCGTGGCTGGGGGGATCTGACGGCAGGATTTTTCTTGGGAGGCATGGGTGGCGTCTTTGCTGCCTACTTCCTGTTGGAGAACTTTGCCGGGATCGACGCCATCTTTCGAGGGTTGGTGAATTAGTTGTCAAGCTTGTCAAGGCACTGGAGAGGAGCAAAACTATGACCGGTTCTTACGCTGCTGCTTATCTTCCTTGGATTTTCGTCCCCATTGTCGGTTGGCTGCTGCCGGCAGTGGCCATGGCCGTGCTCTTTTTGTACATTGAGCGCGACTAATTTGTTCTAGTCTCAATTGGTCTTAGAAGAGGGATCCCTAGAGAAGGGATCCCTTGCTTTTTGGGCAGACCTTGGCGCAACGGCTGTTTCTATCCCCCCTGCTGTCTTCCCAAAAGCTGGGGCAGCACCCGACCGAGGTTGAGTCTTCTTGCTTTTGGGAAAGGGGAACTTCCAATTGCTTTTGGGAAAGGGGAACTTCCAAAGCGTCTTAGCTCCCCTACCACCGCCCTTGATGCTGCCTATGCAATCTAAAAGCAGGAGCTCAAAAAGTTCCGCGAAGACATTGACTACGTCAAAGGAGCAACTGGCCTAGCCATTGCTTATAGATGGTCTTGGCACTCCTCCGACTAAAGTCAGCTCTCCCAGGGGGATCCGCCCTCACCCCCAGCCCCTCTCCCTCTGGGAGAGGGGAGCGGGAGAAAGGGCTCCGCATCCCTACCACAGGCAACTGTGCCAGCCAGGCATATTGCTGCTTCAAGAGATCATGCGCTCGAGAGCAAGTTGCAAATCTTGAGTTAGCTCGGCTGCTGCCTGTCTGGCTTCCTGGCGGCCTTGGCGGTACTGGCGTTCCCACCGCTGGCTCACCAAGATGGGATCCCCCACCGTAACCTGAACTTCTCGCCAACCCAGGCGAGGCCGGGTCGGGTAGGGATCGCCGCGCAGGCGGGCCAAGACATCAAACAGGATCAGGGCACTTTCTGCCAGCCGCTCAAAAGAAGGCTTACTCAGCAAGTACTCTTCCTGCACGGCCACGCAGCTTTCCACCAGGCGCATGTGCTGTAGGTAGAGGGTGGCCTGCTGGGCTTTCCAGTCGAGCAACCCCCGCTGCAGCGGAGCCAGGGATCCAGGATGCCGCAATTCTTCTCGGTAGATCTGGGTCCAGGCGGCTTCTTCGATGCGGCGGCAGCGGCTGTTCCAATCCCCTTGGGGAGATAGGCCAAAGTAGGTCTCGGCCGTCTGCAGCGCCGTGTGGAGCAGCCGCTCCAGGCGGGCGTTGAAAGGCGCCCCAGAGGGAAGAGGGGGAAGGTCGTAAAACGTTTCCATCTGGGCCAGCAGGTGGTGGGCCAGGCCACAAATCCGCTGAGCCCAGTGGCGGTTTGCGGAAGGCTTGGGAGCCGCCGGCGGCGTCAGGCCACTGAGGCGCTCGAGGTGGCTTAGCAGGCGCTCCAGCTTTTTCCAAGAAGGCTTCAGGTAGCGGTATTGGATCCCGATGGGCACCACAACCACCTTCTCCGAACGACCGGCTTTGGCCAGGTCTTCGGCACACCAAAAGGCCAGCTGCGCTGTTCCCGGCTCCAGAGGATTGACCCGCTCGCTGTGGCCGTTGGTGGCCCCTTCCGGCGCGATCCCAAAAGGAAACTGGCCCTCCAGCAGTAGGCGCCGCGCCGCCGCCAGCGCCAGCCGATCCACCCGCCGTCCCCGGTGCACAGGGATCCCGCCCAGGCGAGACAGAAGCCACCCTAGCCACTCGCCCCCCCAAAGAGGCATGCCCCGGTCGTAGAGAAAATGGGCGTGAATGGGTTTGCGGAGGGGGATCCCTTGGCGACGGGCAGCCTGCGGCACCAGGCGAGAGAGCACGTAGAGGCCCACCAGGGGGTCATCCACCTCCACATGGCGGAAAGCGAGGATCAGCCGGATCTGGCCCGCCTGAAACTGGTGGTAGAGCTGCGCCAGGGTCTCCACGCCCCTAGCCTCGATTTTGGCAATGCCGGAAGGAAGCCAGGGCCGCACCCTCAGCCGCAACAGCAGCGGCAGGATCCCGTGGACAAGCCGCAGCACCCAGGGGCTGTAGGCCGGCGGGATAAAGTCCAGGGGGGGACGGGCAAAAGAGGGAGGTGGTGGCGAAAACAAGGCTTTTTCTCAAATACTGAATTGCTCAAGCTAGGCCCAATCAAATCCCCATCCAATCGATCGGGTTATGGTCGTTTCAAATTTACCCTCACCCCCGGTCCCTCTCCCTGAGGCATCCCTCACCCCCGGCCCCTCTCCCTGAGGGAGAGGGGAGGATGGCCAGATAGCGCTGTTTGGGTTTCGGTGCGACAAGAGGCTGAGTGCCTTTCTCTCTCTAACTCAGGGTGGCTACGGGCTGGGCCTCTACCAAAAGCTGCTGGGTTTGCAAGTCGAAGATAGTGGCCAGCAGCCGCCGCGAGGCATCAACGGCAAATTCCACCTTGAGGCGATCTTCTCCTGCCCGGCCTGGGGGTTGCAGGCGGGCCAGACAAGCCGGCTCGGCGCCAGGGGCCAGGGATCGAAAATCGGTTTGTCGAGTGAGTTGGCGGCTGCTCATGCGCCCCAGCTCGTCGTAAACCACCTCGGCCTGGGCCACCTGGGCCACTTCTCCCACATCGAGGCGAATTTCGGTTTGCCCGTCGTTGGCCACCTGCAAGATCAAGGGCTCGGAGCGTCGGCAGGGGTAGGGGCTGCCCCGCTCAAACAGAGGGTAGTAGATATAGCTTTTTTGCAAGGGATCCCAGAGGCGGATGGCGTAGCTGTGGTGCAGGCGATCCTCCAGCTTAACTTGGCGACCCACCTGCAGGGCGCCCAGGGCCACGGCGTCGAAGGGGCGTTCGCAGCGGACTTTCTTTTTGCCAAAGTAGGAGCGGAGCAGCTCTTGGACTGCCGGCAGTTGGGAGCTGCCTCCCACCAGGAGCACCTGCTCAATTTGGCCTTTGCCCACTCCCCTGGCCTGGGCAGTGAGGAGCACCTCGTCTAGGCACTGGCGGATTTGATCCAAGAGCTGGTGGGTTTCTAGAATCTCCTCCAGCACCTGCCGATCCAACTGCAGCTCATAGGCGGTTAGGGCTTCGTCGTCAAACCAACTGCCCACCGCCTTGGGCTGGGCAGAAAGGGCGATCTTGAGCTGTTCTGCCTGCTCCAAAAGGGTAATCCAGCTCAGGGCCCCCAGCTGCTGCCGGCTCAGCCCCAGTTGCCCCAGCAGGTATTCGGCAATCCAGATGTCGATGTCCAATCCGCCCACGTAGGCATCTGCCTTGGCGATTACCTCTGCCTTGAGGACGGGGTTGCCCGGCTGAGGGGGAAGGGTGCGCACCAGGCTGAGATCCAAGGTGCCGCCACCGAAATCCACCACCAGCACAAGGGATCCCGGCTGGCCAACCGCATAGCCCAGGGCAGCGGCAGTGGCCTCGTCCACAATCTGAATGGGATCGCCGGCCACCCTCCGCAGCCAGTTTAAGTAGCGCTCAAAAGAGCCGACGGGAGCTGTAAACACCACCTGTTGCGGTTGCGGGTACTCTTGTTGGATGGCTTCCATCACCGCCTGCAAAAAAGCCTGGGCCACCCTCTCGGCATCGTAGCGCTCCCCATCCAGAACTCGCGGCGGGGGCACAAACTCCGCCACCAGATCCCGCTTGAAGCCCTGAAACAAGCGCTGCGGATCCACTGCTCCCCAGCGCCCGGCGCGCACGGTTTCTCCCACCAGAAGTTGGCCTTTTCCCTTGACGTAGACCAGGCTGGGAATAGCCGCGTAACTGGGGCGGGAGAGGCCGGGAAGGCTGAGCAGGCGGGGCGCTTCTTGTCCAGGATCCCAAACCGCCACCACGGTGTTGCTGGTGCCAAAATCAATAGCCAGCGTCGCTTTGGGGACGGGTGCCATCAGCTCAATCCTCCGGGCAGGGAGCGACTAACTTTGGCCGGGCAGAGAATGCGATCGCCGCAGCGGTAGCCGACAAAGCGGATATAGACGGGATCCCCGGGCCGAATGTCCGGCTGATCCGGCTGGTGCAGTTGCGGGTCGAAGGGGACGGATTCAAGAGGGCTGCCGATGGCTTCATACCCCCACTGCTGCAGCAGGGCATCCAGCGACCGGAACAGAGCTGTCACGTTCTGGGCCGGCCAATCCGGCTTGCGCCGGGCAATCTCGCGGACGGTGGGGTAGCTGGTCAGCAGCGGCTGCAGCAGGGAGAAGATTGCCTCTGCATTGTCAGAGCCCCTTCCGCCGCCAAGCAGGGATCCCACATCCCACCGGAGAGCGGCAGCCAACTTTTGCAGTTGCTCCAGGCGCAGGGATCCCCACCGCCCTTGGCGCACCTGATCGAGGGCGCGGCGGCTGATCCCTGCTTGAGCTTGCAAGGCCTGCCATGAGGAAAGGCCAACGGCTTGCATCCGTTCCCGCAGCCAACTGTCCAGCGGTCTCTCGGCCATTGGGTTTTGCCAGGGATCCCTATGATCATGCCCCAACTGGGGCCTGGGTCAGGGATCCCCAAAGCGCAGGGAGCGGGCTATGGCTTCCACATCCCGGTCGTAGCGCTCGCGCCGGCTAGCCGGATAGACCAATTCAAAGCCAGCCTCTAGAGAGGGGCGGACAAGCTTTTTGAGATAGAAAATCCGCAAACTGCCTGGCTCGTAGCCGGAGACCACGAAAAAATCCCGACCGGCAACTTGATAGGTAACCCGGCGTCCGCTTTCTCGGCTGCGCTGCAACTCCTCTTGCAGGGCGCTGGCGGGCGTTGCTTGAAAAATATTGTACCCACCCCAAACGCGGAGCTCAGCCCCCTCTTCGCCGACAAACACCTGACCGTCGCCGCTATCGGATTCCCCTTGGGGGACAAAATCGGCCGGATAGTCGAGGCGATAGCCAAAGCGGGCATTGATGTAGGGCTGAAAGCTTGACTGGGCCAGTACCAAAAGAGCGGGTGAGGCCAGAGCCGGGATCCCTTTTCCCACAAAGAGAGCGGCGAGCAGACAGGCTAAGCAAGCAGCAGATCTCATGGTTTCGAGTTTTTCGGATCTGCGGCCATTCTAGGCTCCTTTTTTCTAAACTGCTGCTGGCAAAGGGATCCCTCACCCCCAACCCCTCTCCCACAGGGAGAGGGGAGAAGGATAGGGTTTCCAGCTTGTTGATTTGATGTCGATTAACTCCGCCGGTCGCTATCGAGGTTTTGCCCGGAGCGCAGCAGTTCAATTTTTTCTCTAGCTCGCTGGATAGCGGCGCAGTTGTCCACTGCTGCCCAGGTGGAGGCCAGAAAAAGTCCAGGAAGAGAAACTTCTCCTTCTTCGTCGCCAAACAACACGCCGTTCGCGTCAGCGGGACGGAGTCCTTACAAAAATGCACCACCCCAAAAAGACCATCAGCGCTTTCCATCGCCGCGTATAAATGTAGGCTGCAAAAGCCAGCAATAACGACAAAAAGATTGCCACTCCCTGAGACTTTTGAGAAAGGGCATAGGTGCGGCGTAGTTCTTCGTCTATGCGCTTTTGATCTTCTTGCTGGAGCAACTCTTGCAGATGCTTGTCCATAAAGGCCGCTCCCCAAAATCAGACGGCCTCATCCTAAAGATCCCTGGAAGTCCCCTATTCAAAGCCGGTTTTGGCGGGATCCCACCCTCTAGGGCGGCAAATAGTCGCCTTCCCGCGTTTCCGACTTTTGTAAAATAGGGAGGCCTGTCTCCTATTGCCGGCTGCCCAGCCCGCACCAACAGATTTGCCATGACCTCAACTCCTCTTGCTGCTGCCCACGCTGTTGCTTGGGATCCCCTCGACCCGCAGGTGCGCCCGGATCCCCAGGGCCGGTTTGGGCCGTTTGGGGGCCGCTTTGTACCGGAAACCCTGATGAGCGCCCTGACGGAGCTGGAGGAAGCCTTTGAGCGGCACTGGCAGGATCCCGAGTTTCGCGCCGAGTTGCACAGCTTGTTGCGGGATTTTGTCGGGCGGCCCAGCCCGCTTTACTTTGCCCAGCGGCTTACCGAACACTACGGCGGCCCCCAGATCTACCTCAAACGGGAAGACCTCAACCACACCGGCGCCCACAAGATCAACAACGCCCTCGGCCAAGTGCTGCTGGCGGTGCGCATGGGCAAGCGGCGGATCATCGCCGAGACCGGCGCCGGCCAACATGGGGTGGCCACGGCAACCGTGTGCGCCCGCTTCGGCCTGGAATGCGTCATCTACATGGGGGCGCTGGATATGGAGCGGCAGGCCCCCAACGTGCAGCGGATGCGCCTACTGGGCGCTGAGGTGCGCGGGGTGGAAGCCGGCACGGCCACCCTCAAAGATGCCCTCTCCGAGGCCATCCGCGACTGGGTAACCCATGTGGAGACCACCCACTACGTCATTGGCACGGTGGCCGGGCCCCACCCCTACCCGAAGCTGGTGCGGGCCTTTCACGATGTCATTGGCCAGGAGACGCGGCAGCAGTGTCAGGAGAAATGGGGAGGGTTGCCGGACGTGTTGCTGGCCTGTGTGGGCGGTGGCTCCAATGCCCTGGGCCTGTTCAACGAGTTTATCCGCGATCCCCAGGTGCGGCTGATCGGTATTGAGGCTGCCGGGGAGGGTTTGCACACATCCCGCCACGCCGCCACCCTCAACCGCGGTCGCATTGGGGTCTTGCACGGGGCCATGAGCTACCTGTTGCAAGATGAAGAAGGCCAGGTGCAGGAGGCCCATTCCATCAGCGCCGGCCTGGATTACCCTGGCGTAGGGCCGGAGCACAGCTACCTAAAAGAGATTGGGCGGGCCGAGTACTACGCGGTTACCGACGACGAGGCGGTGGAAGCGCTGCTGCTGCTGTCGCGCCTGGAAGGGATCATCCCTGCTCTGGAGACAGCCCATGCCCTGGCCTACCTGAAGACTTTGGCGCCGCAGCTTGGCCCCCAGCAGCGGGTGGTGGTCAATTGCTCCGGGCGGGGCGACAAGGACTTGAACACCGTTTTCCAGTACCTGCAGCAGCGGGGGCGTAGCCTAGCCTAGAGTTGGGTTGGCAAGGGGATCCCTGCCCATGTCCACCTTTGCCGTTCACCTGCTCGGCCTACTGACCTTGTTTCTGGGGGCGGGGCTAGTGCTGCTGGTTGGATCCCAGCCAGAGGTTTCCGGGCGCGTTGGCGGGATCCCGTCCCCGGCCACGACTTTCTGGGCAGGCGCCTTGGTCGACCCCAGGGAGGAAGAGGCGAAGGGGACAGGGATCCCCGCTCCCGGCCAGCCGCCACCCCTTCCTAAGACGCTGCCGGCCCTGGCGCGGCAGGCCATCGCCCACTACTTCGCCACTGGCCAGGTGCTGCCCGCCCCAGAAGAGATCCCGCCCCACTGGCGGCGCCCGGCGGGAGTTTTTGTTACGGTGACCAGGGAGGGGCGGCCCCGCGGCTGTTGGGGCAGCTTGGATCCCGGCGGCGAGGATCTGGCCAGGGCCACCATCCGGGCAGCGGTGGGGGCTGTTACCCGCGACTGGCGCTATCCGCCCCTGCGACCTGGGGAGCTGGAGTCGGCGTCCATCCAGGTGGCCATCGTGCGACGGGTGGTGCCCATCCCCTCGCTGGAGCAGGTGGATCCCACCCGCATGGGCCTGTTCATTCGCACGGGCACGCGGGGGGCGGTGTTGCTGCCCGGAGAAGCCCTGACAACGGAATGGCAGCTTTCCACCGCCAAAAGGCTGGCCGGGATCCCTGCGGATCAGCCAGTGGAGCTGTTTCGCGTGGAGGCGGAGCTGCTGCATGAGTTTTGAGGCCCAACCCGACCGGTGGCTGGCGGCGGTGCTGGGCAACACCCACGTGCGCTGGGGCTGGTTTGTGGGGGAGACCTTGGTCAAGGTGGAACAGTTCCCTGCCCACCGGCCCTTGTCCTGGCCGGAAGAGACGGAGCTGTGGCTGGCTGCCGTTGGCTCTGCCCCTTTGCCGCCGGGATCCCCGTGGGTGCATTGCCTTGGACTCTCCCAGGTGCCGCTGCGGGATCCCTACCCCGGCCTGGGGCTGGATCGGGCGCTGGCCGTCTGGGCTGCCGGCATCCACTACGGCTGGCCCTGTCTGGTCATCGACGCCGGCACCGCCCTAACCCTGACGGGGGCTGACCCGGAGGGATCCCTGCTGGGAGGGGCGATCCTGCCCGGCCTAGGGCTGCAGGCACAGGCACTGGCCGACCACACCGCCCGCCTGCCCAAAGTGGAGTGGGAGGCAGCGGATCCCTTGCCCCCCCGCTGGGCCAGGGACACTGGGGCTGCCATCCGCAGCGGCATTCTCCACACCCTGCTGGCCGGCTTGCAGGACTTCATCGCCGACTGGCGGCGCCGCTTTCCCCAGGGGCCCCTGCTGGTAACCGGCGGCGATGGCGAGCTGCTCTACCCCCACCTGCGCCCCCTGGACAGGGAACTGCACTGGGATCCCCACCTGGTGTTGCGGGGGATTGCCGGCTGCCGTCAGTTGCACCGCGCTGCTCGGCAGTTCCCTGGTGCAGAATAAAAACAGTCCCTCAAGGGTCAGACCCTCTCCAAAACGGGCAGGTTTTCAACTTTTGGCAACCCAGGGATCCCATGGCCAACGGCAACTCCTTCGGCGTCTTGTTTTGCGTCACCACCTACGGCGAGTCCCACGGGGGGGCGGTGGGGGTGGTGGTGGACGGCTGCCCGCCGCGGCTGCCCTTGAGCGAGGCCGACATCCAGGCGGAGCTGGATCGGCGCCGCCCTGGCCAGAGCTCCATCACCACGCCGCGCCAGGAGGCGGATCGCTGCGAGATCCTCTCCGGGGTTTTCCAGGGCTTTACGCTGGGCACACCCATCCACATCCTGGTGCGCAACCAGGATGCCCGCCCCCAGGACTACCGCGAGATGGCCACCACCTTTCGCCCTTCCCATGCTGATGCCACCTACCAGGCCAAGTACGGCATCCGCAACTGGCAGGGGGGAGGACGGGCCTCGGCGCGGGAGACCATTGGCCGGGTGGCCGCCGGGGCCATTGCCAAGAAGATCCTGCGTCTGGCGGCAGGGGTGGAGATCCTGGCCTATGTGCAGCGGGTCAAAGACGTGGAGGCGCAGGTGGATCCCAGCTCAGTAACAGCCGAGCAGGTGGAAGCCAACATTGTCCGCTGCCCCGACCCAGAAGCGGCGGCGGCGATGATTGAGAAAATCGAAGCAGCGGCGCGGGAAGGAGATTCTCTCGGGGGAGTGGTGGAGTGCGTGGCCCGCAATGTGCCCCGCGGGCTGGGCTGCCCCGTGTTTGACAAACTAGAAGCCGACCTGGCCAAGGCGGTGATGTCGCTGCCGGCCAGCAAGGGGTTTGAGATTGGGTCGGGGTTTGCCGGCACCTACCTGACGGGCAAGCAGCACAACGATGAGTTTTACATGACCCCCAGCGGCTGGCGCACCCGCAGCAACCGCTCCGGCGGCATCCAGGGGGGCATCAGCAACGGGGAAGATATCGTCCTGCGGGTGGCCTTCAAGCCCACCGCCACCATTCGCCAGCCTCAAAACACGGTCACCCTCGACGGGCAGGAGACGGTCTTGGCGGCGCGGGGGCGCCACGATCCCTGTGTGCTGCCGCGGGCGGTGCCGATGGTGGAGGCGATGGTGGCTTTGGTGCTCTGTGACCATCTGCTGCGCCACCACGCCCAGTGCGGATCCCTAGTCTTGCCGGAGGTGCCCATGCCTGCCGTTCCTGTGCCCCACAGTTAGCGGCAGCCGGTCGGAGCCCTTGCGGAGATCCTGATTGCGCCAGCGGGATCGAGTCTTTGTATCCTGAGAAAGAGGCGGGATCCCTGCTCATGGCCAAGGCCAAAACCGTCTGGGAGTGTAGCCAGTGCGGCGAGCGCTATCCCAAGTTTTTGGGCCGCTGCGACAACTGTGGCGCCTGGAATACCCTGACGGAGGTGGTTCTCACCCCCTCTCCCAAGTCTGGGTCACCCCAGCGTCTTGTCCCCCCGCGCAGCCGTGGCAACGGGATCCCCCAGGCAGCCCTTCCTCTCGCTCAGGTGCACTCGGATCGCCACCCCCGCCTTTCCTCGGGCTTTGGCGAGTTCGACCGCGTGTTGGGGGGCGGCATTGTACCGGGATCCCTGGTGTTGATCGGCGGCGATCCGGGCATTGGCAAAAGCACTCTGCTGCTGCAGACTGCTGCTCATCTGGCCAAGGGCGGGCCTGTCTTGTACGTGTCGGGGGAGGAATCGGCCCAACAGATTAAGCTGCGTGCAGATCGCCTTAGCGGGACGGAGGGGCTGGGGATAGAAAGCAAGCAGCTCTACCTATTGGCCGAGACCGAGCTGGAGGCCATTCTGGCCGAGATCCAGGCTCTGCAGCCGCAGGTGACCATCATTGACAGCATTCAGGCCATCTTCTGGGGGCAGCTTAGCTCAGCGCCGGGATCCGTCTCCCAGGTGCGGGAATGTGCCGGCCTCTTGATGCGGGTGGCCAAAAAACTGGGGGTGGCCCTGCTCATCGTTGGCCATGTCACCAAAGATGGATCCCTGGCCGGGCCCAAGGTGCTGGAGCACTTAGTGGACACCGTCTTGTACTTCGAGGGGGATCGCTTTCAGAGCCACCGCCTGCTGCGCGCCGTCAAAAACCGCTTTGGGGCAGCCCAGGAAATCGGCGTTTTCGAGATGACTGCCTCTGGCTTGGTGGAAGTAGACAACCCCTCGCAGCTTTTTTTGAGCAGCCGGGATCAGGCCACGCCAGGAACAGCCACCATCGTTGCCTGTGAGGGCACCCGCCCTTTGGTGGTCGAGGTGCAGGCCCTGGTCAGCCCCACCAGCTACAGCTCCCCCCGCCGCACCGCCACCGGCATCGAGCCCAACCGCTTTCTGCAGATCTTGGCGGTGCTGGAAAAACGGGTGGGGATCCCGCTTTCCAAATACGACGCCTACATCGCCTCCGCCGGCGGCATCCAGGTGGCCGAGCCGGCTGCCGACTTGGGGGTGGCCGTGGCCGTGGCCGCCAGCTTCCGGGATCGCCAGGTGGATCCCTTCACGGTCTTGATTGGCGAGGTGGGCCTGGGGGGACAGGTGCGCCCGGTGCCGCAGTTGGAGCAGCGCCTCAAGGAAGCCGCCAAGCTGGGGTTCCGCCACGCCATCATCCCCAACAGCCCTGTTTTGGCCGACGCTGGCCTGCGCCTCAGCCGGGTGCAGCGGCTGCTGGAGGCCCTGCTGGTGGCTCTGCCCAGCTCCGAGCCTACCCAGTGAGAGGGGATCCCCAACTGGCCCAGCTCGGCAGTCGATCTTCCGCCGAGAACCAATCTGCGGGCAAATGTCATATCTATAGCGTTATATAGTAAAGTCTTATGCAAGGACAGCGACTCGATCCCTGCTCGGGTGGGCACCCTATCCTACAGACACTGGCGAAAGATACTGACCAAGGATCGACCTATGGCGTTGGTGGCCCTGTTTATCTTCGTGGTGTACCTGATCGTCTCCCGCTTGAACGCCCAAGCAGAGCGCTAGCTGCTCTCCAAAAGGGATCCGGCCAAAGCTGAGGAGGTCTGGCAGGATTTTTTGTCTCTTGCTCTGCTCAAGGAGGCAAGCCCAGGGTTGGGCTTCTGTCTCTGGCGTGGGATTGGAGAAGCTCTCTGGTCACCCTTTTCCCAGCAGCCTTTGCTACCCTCGAGATGGTTTCATATCGGCTGATCGACAAACAACCGAGCAGCCCCTAGCAACCCTGCAAGGGATCCCGGCATCATGGTTTCTGCACCTTCTAGCCCCCTCAAGCCCTCGACACCAGCAGCGGAGTTTCCACCGCCGCCGCCACCGGATGTCAGCGACCTGACAATCGAGGACGACCAGCCTGTAGACAGCATCTACTCAGAGAAGCTGCAGCGCCTGCTCACCAGCGCCCTCTACGCTTCCTTTCAACCCAGGGCCAAAGACAGCGGCGAGCCGATCCCCTTCTTGGCCACGGCCAACGTCGGCCTGTTCTACGCCCTCAAGCTGCCGCCGCTGGTGCCCGATGTCATGCTCAGCCTGGAGGTGGCTCCCCCCGCCAGCTTCGAGCGCAAGGAAGATCGCACCTACTTCGTCTGGGAGATGGGCAAGCCCCCCGACGTGGTCATTGAGATTGTCTCCAACCGCGAGGGGGAAGAGCTGGGTCGCAAACTCAGGGACTATGCCCGCGCTGGGGTGGCCTACTACGGGGTGTACGATCCTTTGCGGCAACTGCGGGAGTTACAGGGATCCCCGCTGGTTCTTTTTCAGCGGCGGGGGGGAGAGCTGGTTCCCTTCGATTCCACTTGGCTGGAGGAGATTGGCCTGGGCTTGACCCTCTGGCAGGGATCCTTCGAGGGCGTCAACACGGAATGGCTGCGCTGGTGTGACCGAGAGGGCCAAGTTTTGCCCACCGGCGACGAAAAGGCCGCCCTAGAGCAGCAGCGGGCCGAAAGAGAACGCCAACGGGCCGAAAGACTTTTGGAGCTGCTGCGTTCCCACGGGATCGCGCCGCCGGAAGAGTAAAAAAAGGATCCCGTCCGTTCCTGAAATCCTCTATTCCCTTTACTTCTATGTCCACTCTCCCCAGCAGCAGTGAAGCCGCCCAACGGGCCGCCCGTCTCGAGAAAGCCCGCCATCTGCAGGAGCAAGGGATCCTGCCCTATGCCTATTCTTTCCCGGTTACCCACCTGGCCGCCGAGTTGCAGGCCCAATTTGCCGATCTCGAGCCCGGCGCCGAGCGGGAGGATGTGCAGGTGGCCGTGGCCGGGCGGATCCGGGCGCGGCGGGTCATGGGCAAACTGGCCTTTTTTACCCTTCAGGATCGCTCCGGCACCATCCAGCTCTACCTAGAAAAGCAACGGCTGACGGAGCACATGGGAGAGCTGGCTTTCAAGAACCTGGACAAGCTGCTCGACGTGGGCGACTGGCTGGGAGCCAAGGGCTGTCTCAAGCGCACCGAAAAAGGCGAGTTGTCGGTGCGGGTGGACGAGTACCAGGTGCTGACCAAGGCGCTGCTGCCCCTGCCCGACAAGTGGCACGGCCTACGGGATGTGGAGAAACGCTACCGCCAGCGCTACGTCGATCTCATCGTCAACCCCGAGGTGAAGCAAACCTTGCTCGACCGGGCCAAGATCGTCCGCTCCCTGCGGCAGACCCTGGAGGAGCAGGGCTTTGTGGAGATCGAGACGCCGGTGTTGCAGGTGATCCCCGGCGGGGCGGAGGCGCGGCCTTTCATCACCCACCACAACGCCCTGGATCTGGATCTCTACTTGCGCATCGCCACCGAGCTACACCTGAAGCGGCTGGTGGTGGGCGGGATCGAGCGGGTGTACGAAATTGGGCGGGTCTTTCGCAACGAAGGCATCTCCACCCGCCACAACCCGGAGTTCACCTCGCTAGAGGCCTATCAAGCCTTTGCCGACTACCACACCATGATGGAGCTGACCGAAACCCTGGTCTGCAACGCCGCCCTGGCGGTACGGGGATCCCTGCAAATTACTTACCAAGGGGAAGCCATCGACCTCACCCCACCCTGGCGGCGGGTGACGATACAGGAGTTGGTGGAAGAGGCCACCGGCATCTTCATCGACGTGGAAAAGGGATCCACTGCTGAGCTCTTGCCCGCCCTGGCCGAGCAGGGGATCCCCGATCTCTCCCCCCAGGACTCCCCCGGCAAGCTGCTGGTCAAAGCCTTCGAGCACTGCTGCGAAAGCCGTCTGCGCCAGCCGACTTTTGTTCTGGACTATCCCCTGGAGGTATGTCCGCTCACCAAGCCCCACCGCAGCAAGCCGGGGTTGGCGGAGCGCTTTGAGCTGTTTATCGTCGGGCGAGAGACGGCCAACGCCTACTCGGAGCTGACCGACCCGGTAGACCAACGGCAGCGGCTGGAGGCCCAGGCGGCCCTGAAGGCAGCCGGAGACGAAGAGGCCCACTTTCTCGACGAGGACTTCCTCACCGCCCTGGAGTACGGCCTTCCTCCCACCGGCGGCCTGGGCATCGGCATCGACCGTCTGGCGATGCTGCTGTGCAACGCCCCTAGCATCCGTGATGTCATCGCCTTCCCGCTGCTGCGACCGGAGACGGGAGAAAGCCCTGAACAGGAAAAAGCCCCTGGATAGGGGCCTATGCTACAAGGGCACGGTTCAGGGAAGTTACATCATCCCCGCACCGCCGGAGCGGCCTGTTCCTGTTTTCGTCTTAGGTTCGGGCTTTTCCACCACAATGGCTTCAGTGGTGAGGTACATGGCGGCGATGGAAGCTGCGTTTTGCAGCGCCGAGCGCACCACCTTGGCCGGATCCACGATCCCCTGGGCAAACATATCGACATAGGTTCCGGTCAGGGCGTCGAAGCCAAAGGGCATCTCCTTCTCCAGAACCTTTTCCACCACCACAGACCCCTCCAGGCCAGCATTGTGGGCAATCTGATAGAGCGGCGCCTGTAAAGCCCGGCAGACGATGTCCGCCCCCACCTGCTCTTCTGCGTTCAAGGTGGCCTTAAAGGCCGGGATCCCTTTGGAAAGATGCAGCAGCGTTGCCCCGCCACCGGGGACAATCCCTTCCTCCACTGCCGCCCGCGTGGCATTGAGGGCATCTTCAATGCGCAGCTTGCGATCCTTGAGCTCCGTTTCGGTGGCAGCCCCCACCTTGATCACCGCCACCCCACCGGCCAGCTTGGCGATCCGCTCCTGCAGCTTCTCGCGGTCGTACTCGGAATCGGTGGTCTCCAGTTGCTTGCGGAGTTGGGCCACCCGCTTCTCCACCGCCGCTTTGGTGCTGCCATCGGTGACAATGGTGGTCTTGTCTTTGGTAACGGTAATCTTGCGGGCCACCCCCATCATGTCTAGGGTGACATTTTCCAGTTTGATGCCAATCTCTTCGGAGATGAGCTGCCCACCAGTGAGGATGGCAATGTCCTCCAACATGGCCTTGCGTCGATCCCCAAAAGCCGGCGCCTTCACCGCCACCGCGTTCAACACCCCCCGCAGGCGGTTCACCACCAAGGTGGCCAGCGCCTCTCCTTCGACATCTTCCGCAATGACCAGCAGCGGCCGCCCCTCTCGTGCCACTCGCTCCAGAACAGGCACCAGATCTTGTAGGCTGGAGAGCTTGTTGCTGGTGATGAGCAGATAGGCATTTTCGTATTCGGCCACCATCCGCTCCGTATCAGTCACAAAATAAGGGGAAATGTAGCCGCGGTCGAACTGCATCCCTTCGACAACTTCCAATTGGGTTTCCAGCGACTTGGACTCTTCGACCGTGATCACCCCATCTCGCCCCACGGCATCCATGGCTTTGGCAATCATCTCCCCCACTTCCGGGTCGTTGCCGGCAGAGATGGTAGCCACCTCGGCGATGGTCTTGCGGCCTTCCACAGGCTTGGCATGGGCGGCAATTTGCTTCACCAGGTAGGCGGTGGTCTTCTCGATGCCGCGCCGCAAGGCTACGGGGTTGGATCCTGCCGAAATATTCTTCAGCCCTTCCCGCACCATGCTCTGGGCCAAAATGGTGGCTGTGGTGGTGCCGTCTCCGGCCACGTCGTTGGTCTTGGTGGCCACTTCTCGCATCAACTGGGCACCGGTGTTCTCCAAAGGATCCGCCAACTCAATTTCTTTGGCAATGGTGACCCCGTCGTTGACGATCTGGGGAGCGCCAAACTTCTTCTCCAGAACAACGTTGCGCCCTTTGGGGCCAACCGTAACCTTGATTGCATCCGCCAGTTGATTGATGCCCTGCTCCAATGCCTTGCGGGCCTCTTCTTTAAACAGAATCTGCTTGGCCATAGAATCCGCGATCCTCGTAATTTCAACTGGGCTACTTAGCGCTGAGTGCTGCTAGGCAGAGTGGGATCCCAGAAGAGCCCCAGCGATCCATCGGCTTGGCCGAGTGCAGAGTTAGCACTCTGGAACCTCGAGTGCTAATCTAACCCAAAAGCGGGATCCCCAGCAAGATGAGTTGGGTTTGGAGTCGCGGCCTTGGCGGGGATGGGAGAGCTAGGCGTTGCCACCGATGAGGATGTCGGGAAACTGGGCTTGGGCTTCGCTGATGGGGCGCTCGCGTCCGCCGTTTTGCCAGTAGTTGATCAGTTCAGTGGCTTGGTTGAGCAGAGTGATGCGATCTTCCTCGCTGATCCAAGTTTTGCTCTCCAGCTCAGCTTTGAGCTGTTCCCAGGCGTCATCTCGCGGCCAGAAGAAGTAGCGGGTGAGGGGGCTGCGGTTTTTGGCCACCACCTGATCCACGGCAATGGCCAAATCGTTTTCCAGCCAGAGAGCTTTTAGGGCAAGTTTCGGCAAGGCTCTTTTCTCCTTTGCAGGACTCGACAGGTCACACGCTGGCTCGGCCTGAGCCGGGCAGCCTTCTATTCTGACATAAGTCCGGATCCCTCAGGGGATAGGCCCGCTCAGCCCTGTTTAGGTCTTGGGGCAAAAGCGCTTAGATCGCAGAGGGCTGTTTTCCCTTTCAGCACCAAATCTCTCAGGACGGCGGCGCTAATCGGGGCCAGCAACACCCCATTGCGGTAGTGGCCAGTGGCAACAAAAAGATTGACATAGCCGGGAGCCGGCCCCAGGATGGGGGCACGCTGCCCCAGCGGTCGGGGTCGATGGCCGGCCCAGTGCTCCAACAAAGTCGCTTCGGCCAAAGCCGGGCAGAGCCGGATGGCGCGGGCCAGCAGATCTTGCAGCGCCAGCAGCGTCGGCTGGGGATGGGGGGCCTGAAACTCCACGGTTGCCCCCACCCACAGGGATCCATCGCCGAGGGGAACCAGGTGCAGATCCGCGGCGCTCACGACCGGCCCCAGAGGGATCCCAGCGGCTTTGATCCGCAGGGCCTGGCCCTTGACAGCCTGCAGCGGTATCTGCAACCCCAGCTCCTCAGCCAAAGGGGAGCTGCCCAGGCCGGCAGCGAGAACGACATAGCCTGCCGAGAAGGTAAAGGCCGGCGTATAAACTGCCTGCAGGCGAAAGGGAGGATCCGGGCTGCGCTGCATCTTCTGAACCGGCTGATGGAAGAAAAAGCGGCAGCCTCTACGCTGGGCTGCTTCCACAAGCGCCTGCGTGAGGAGGCGGGGTTGGATCTGCCGATCTTGGGGCGAGTAGATGGCCCCGGCCAGGTCGCCGCGCAGGCCCGGCTGCAGGGATCCCACTTCGCGGGGGCTAAGCAGCTCCAGGCGGTAACCTGCTTGCCGCCGAGCCGCCAGGGTTGCTTGCCAAGCGTCCACTTCCTCCTCCCGAAGGAGCTTGAGGATGCCGTGCCGATTGACGGGCAAATTCCGACCCAAGTCCGCTTCCAGCCGGGCAATCAAGGGATCAAACTGCTCCAGGCTTTTCAGGCGCAACTGCACCACCTCCCCATCCGGCTGGCGGCTGCAGATCCCCATCAACACCCCCAGTGACGCGCCTGTGGCGCCTGAGGCCGGATCCTTGGCGTCGATCCCAACCACTGATAGCCCTGCGGAAGACAGCTCGTAGGCGATGGCACAGCCCACCACGCCACAGCCAATCACCAAAACGTCACAGTTCAAGGTTCTTCCTCAAAGAGATCCCTTTTGCCGTGATACCCCATTCTCCGGGCGGGATCCCTTCTGGAGAGCGGCCAGCTTTGCCGCCCTTGTCCTCTGCGGCAAAAAGTAGGGGAAACGGCTAAGATGTCGACATCCCCGACTGCCTTCGCCCATGGATACTGAACTGCTGCTGCCCGACATCGCTGATCTGGTCACTGAGGACGATACCCCGGTGGATAACTTTGCCTCTGAAAAGCAGCAGCGTCTCCTGACGGGGGCACTCTACAGCTCTCTGCCCCACAAAACCTTCCTGGCAGCAGCCAATGTGGGCATCTACACCACCCCTAACCGACCTCCCATCGTGCCGGATGTTTTTCTCAGCCTGGATGTCACGGTGCCGGAACAATGGTGGGAGAAGCAGAACCGGTGCTATCTGCTCTGGCAATTTGACAAGCCGCCGGATGTGGTGATTGAGATTGTCTCCAACCGCGAAGGCGACGAGCTAGGGGGCAAGCTCAGTCGCTACGAGCAGATGCGGGTCAGCTACTACGTGGTTTTTGATCCCAACCACGAGCTGGGGCCAGAGGAGCTGCGCATTTTCGAGCTGCGAGGCCGCCACTATGCGGAAATGACCGAGACCTGGCTGGAACAGGTGGAGCTGGGCCTGAGGCTGTGGGACGGAGTTTTCGAGGGGAAACAAGCCCGCTGGCTGCGCTGGTGCGATGCCCAAGGGCAGTTGCTGTTG
Source organism: Synechococcus sp. H60.2 (assembly GCF_047462315.1). NCBI lineage: Bacteria > Bacillati > Cyanobacteriota > Cyanophyceae > Synechococcales > Synechococcaceae > Synechococcus > Synechococcus sp. H60.2. The sequence continues at coordinate 27,279 of NZ_JANSIZ010000019.1, forward strand.
ACGGGAGATGAGCGGGCCGAGCTGGAGCACCAACGAGCCGAGCGGGAGCGCCAGCGGGCCGAGCTGGAACGCCAACGAGCCGAGCGGGAGCACCAGCGGGCCGAGCTGGAACGCCAACGAGCCGAACAGGAGCGCCAACGGGCTGAGCGTCTGGCGGAAAGGTTGCGGGCTTTGGGCGAGGATCCTGATCTGGAGAGGTGACATACTCCTGGCCCTCACCGCATCCCACCCTAAGTGAAGGTCTCAGGAAAACCTATCTCCAAAGTCGCTGGGGATCCCCCGCTTTCCCCTACACTCAAAGAGGGAGCTACCCCTAAGTTGGGAAATCGTCCAGATGGGCTATCGCCGCCAGGATTGGTTGGCCTACTGGCTGCTCAAGTGGCTGGTGGTCAATCCGCTGTTTCGGGGACTGTATTTTGGCCGCACCTATGGCCAGGAAAACGTGCCTCGCCAGGGATCCCTGATCATTGTCAGCAACCATGCCAGCCACTTGGATCCGCCGCTGGTGGCCAATGCAGTGCGCCGCCCTGTAGCCTTCATGGCCAAGGAAGAGCTGTTTCGGGTGCCAGCGCTGAAGCAGGTGATCCGGCTCTACGGGGCCTACCCGGTCAAGAGAGGCGGCTCTGACCGCGCTGCCTTGCGAGCCACGGAAGCAGCCCTGGCGCGGGGATGGGCGGTGGGGATCTTTCTCAACGGCACCCGCACCCCCGATGGCCGCATTCCCCAGCCTCACCTGGGGGCTGCCTTGGTGGCAGCGCGCACCCAGACACCCCTGCTCCCCGTGGCCCTCTGGGGTACCGAGAAGGTGCTGCCCAAGGGATCCCGCTGGCCGCGGCTGTTCTGCCCCATCACGGTGCGCATCGGCAAGGTGATCCCCCCCCCTGCTTCCAGCGATAAGGCTGATTTGCAACAGGCGACGGCAGAGTACGTGCAGGCTATCCACGCTCTCTTGGATCAGGGGCGCTGAGGGTATCTTGGGCTACCAGATACTCGGCCACCGGGATCCCGCCCAGGATATGCTCTTGCAGCACCCGCTCTATCACCGGGGGCGTGGCCGAGTGGTACCAAAACCCACCGGGATACACCAGCAACACCGGGCCGGGAACGCCATAGTCACACCCGCGCAGGCAGTTGGCCTTGGTGCGGTGTACTCTCAGGGAGCTGCCGCCTTGGATTTCCAGGTTCAATTCCCTGATCCGCGATCTCAAATAGTCCCAGGCTTCCAATCCGACGGCTTTTTCACAGCACTTGGGCTTGGTCTGGTCGGCGCAGAGAAAGAGATGCCAATGGTAAGACGGAAGCGGAGCCGGCTGAGGTTCTGAAGATGCGGTTGCCGGCGTGGGAACGGGAGCGGAAAGCTGGGTCATAGAGGATCCCTCTAGCCTACTGCCACTAGATAATCGCTAGATAATTATATGAGAATATGAGTGGCTAAAGAAGATGCCGGGCATCCCGACAAACCCTCTGACCCTTAGGGAATGGGGTAGAGGTCTGGGGCTGGGCTGTCCTAGCCTGGATAATACAGGTCCCTCACCTGTCCAGCAATGGTGAACGACGCTCCCCAACAGCGGCTGTTTCTCGCCCTCCTACCCCCGGCAGACTTGCAGGAGCAAGTGACCGCCATCAAACAACAGTTTGCCGAGCAATTTGCCAGCCGCGCAGCCCTGCGCTCGCCCCCTCACATTACCCTGGTGCCTCCTTTCGAGTGGCCCACTGCCGAGCTGCCAGCCCTGACGGGATCCCTGGGAGAGTTTGCCAAGGAGCAGGCTCCGGTTGCCGTTGAGCTCCGCGGCTTCGGTGCCTTCGCGCCACGGGTTATCTATATCCACGTCGAGCCCTCCCCTGAGCTGCAACAGCTCCAGGCCAAGACACAGCGCCACATGAATCTGCTGCTTAAGCCAGAGCCGACCCCTACCCCAGCTCGTCCCTTTGTCCCCCACATGACTGTGGCCTTTCGGGATCTCAGCCCGGCCCAGTTTCACATCGCCTGGCCACAGTTCAAAACTCGCCCTTTCCAGGGATCCTTTCTCGCCTCCGCTCTCACCCTCCTCAGCCATGACGGCAAGCGCTGGCAAGTTTTTGCCGAATTCTCCCTCTCCGCCTCTGAGGGATTGAGACAGGAAACAACAGCCTACTCAACCCAGTGAGCAGCCATGTATTCAGCCAGATCCAGCACCCGCTGCGAGTAGCCCCACTCGTTGTCATACCAGGCCATCACCTTCACCAGATCCCCGTCCAGCACACTGGTCATCTCCGCATCCACAATCGCCGAGCAGTCGTGGCCGCGATAGTCGATGGAGACCAAGGGGATATCGGAGTAGGCAATGATCCCTTTCATCGTGGTCTCTGAAGCTTCCTTGAGAGCCGCGTTCACCTCTTCGGCAATCACACGCCGCTCTGTTTGCACCACCAAGTCCACCAGCGACACATTGGGCGTGGGAACCCGTACTGCTACCCCGTTCAGCTTGCCCTTCAGTTCGGGGATCACGAGCGCTACTGCCTTGGCCGCCCCGGTGGTAGTGGGCACCATGCTCAGCGCCGCCGCCCGCGCCCGTCGCAGATCGCGGTGGCCACCATCCAAAATCCGCTGGTCGCCGGTGTAGCTGTGGGTGGTGGTCATCGTAGCCCGCAGGACGCCGAACTTGTCCAGCAGCACCTTGAGGAGCGGGGCAAGGCAGTTGGTGGTGCAACTGGCGTTGCTGACAATGTTGTGCCGCACCGGGTCATAGGTGTGCTGGTTAACGCCATACACAAAGGTAGGGATGTCGCCTCCCTTGGCCGGAGCCGTGATCATCACCTTCTTGGCTCCCGCCTCTATGTGTTTGGAGGCACCCTGGTAGTCTACAAAAACACCTGTGGCCTCAATAACAAGATCCACTTTCCACTCTTTCCAGGGCAGGTTGCTGGGGTTGCGATCGGAAACGGCATGGATGTGCTTGCCGTTAACCAGCAGGCCACCCTCGGTAGCCTCCACTTCCACCCCTTGCAGTGGCCCGAGGATGGAGTCGTACTTGAGCAGATGGGCAGCCGTGCGAGCGTCTGAGGTGTCGTTGATGGCAACAATATCCAAGTTGGACTGGGAGCGCCCCAGCCAACAACGCAAAAAGTTGCGACCGATGCGACCGAATCCGTTGATGGCTACCCTGACCACTGCTCTTAACCTCGCTGCTTGAAATGCTTCGGGAGCTGCTGCTTAGCACATAATACCGCAAGCCCTGGCTATTCTGAAGATAAAATTTGGGATCCCACCGCTTGATTTTTGGCTTCTTTGTAGGAGTGCCAGAACCTTGATTCTAGGGATCCCAGCCTGCCGGCAGGGGTTCTTTTTCCTCAAGCAGGATAGCGCTGCTGCAGCAGGGCCATAGCCGAGGCGACATTTTCCGCCCCCCGTTGTTCCAGGAGATCTGCGAACATGCTGTCGAGCCAAAAGAGGCGCTCGCCGATGATCTGGGTCCAGGCGCGGTAAAGCTTCACCTGGACTTCCAGGGGCAATAGGAGCAGCCCTTCGCTGGAGAGGCGCAGGGTTTGCACCTCGGTTAGGCTCACTGCGGTAAAGGAGCGCCGCCGCCCCGTCAGCAAGGAAAGTTCTCCAAACACGCGCCCAGCATGCAGTGTTGCCAGCCAGTAATCGCCGGGATAGCGCATGTACTGGCGCCGCAGCTCCACGATCCCGCTGAGAACTACGTACAGGTCGCTGCTGGGATCCCCTTCTTGGAAGATTACCTGGCCGGGAGAAAAGCGACTGGGCAGTAGGGCAGCCGTCAATGCCTTCCACTCAGCATCTGCCAAGGACTGAAAGAGCAAGTGGTCGCGAACACGCTCAAACGGATAACGGGTGCTGCTCATCGGGTAAGCGGCTGGAAGTGCTTGGGGCCAGCTCTGTTTCATCCTACCGTCACCCCACGTTTTGGGTAGGAAGGATGCCTGAAATAGGCTTGGGCGAGAAGGCCATTTTCCAACATGTAGAATTTTTGCCGGCCATAGCGCCGGCAGAAGTTCTGCCTAGGCAGGCTGTGGGGGTTCCTGAAAAAGCCGGAGAAGCTCGCCAGTCCTTCCCGGGAAGCGGCAAAGATGCATACAAATGGAGAAAGCTCTCTAGGGATCCCAATCGATGCAGCCTGGTTCGATTGTCCGCTGCCGCGAGCGCGAGTGGGTGGTGCTCCCCGCTGATTCCGAAGAAGGGGTAGTGCTGCGGCCCCTTACTGGCACGCCAGAGGACGCGATTTGCCTTCACCGACAACTGATGAACCTCATAGGCGGCACCTTGCCCTTTGAGCGCATCGAGCCGGCCTTCTTCCCGCTGCCCCGCGCCGACCAAGTTGCCGATGCTGCAGCCGCCCATCTCCTCTGGCAGGCAGCGCGCCTTATCTTACGCGAGGGCGCCACTCCCTTCCGCTCGCTGGGGCGCATCTCCATCCGGCCACGAACCTACCAGTTTGTGCCGTTGCTCATGGCGCTGCGCCTTGATCCGGTGCGGCTATTTATTGCCGATGATGTGGGAGTGGGCAAGACCATTGAAGCGCTGCTGATAGCCAGAGAACTTCTGGATCGCGGCGAGATCCGCCGCTTTTGTGTCCTCTGCCCGCCTTACTTGTGCGAGCAGTGGGCCAGGGAGCTGGCGGAAAAGTTTAACCTCGAGCCGGTAGTTATCCGGTCGGGGACGGTAGGGCAACTGGAGCGGCAAACCCCGCCGGGACAAAATCTCTACGAATACTTCTCGGTGCAGGTGGCCAGCATTGATTTTGTTAAAACGGAGCGCAACCGCCCTCAATTTCTGCAGTTTTGTCCTGAGCTGATCATTGCCGACGAAGTGCACGGGGCGGCAGCGGCCAGTTCCGGCAGAGCTCAGCAGGAGCGGCATGCTCTTTTGAGAGCTATTGCCCAAGCGCCCAACCGCCACCTAATCCTGCTGACGGCTACTCCCCACAGCGGCATCCCAGAGGCCTTCCGGTCGTTGCTGGGGCTGCTGCGGCCGGAGTTCGAGGAGTGGGACCTTCAGGATCTCAAGGAGAACCAGCGCATCGAGCTGGCCCGTCACTTTGTCCAGCGCACACGGCAGGACATCAAGGAGACCTGGCAAGAAACCGCCTGCTTCCCAACCCGGGAAGCTGAAGATGAGACCTATGACCTTTCACGCTGCTACCGCGAGCTGTTTGAGCGCACCTATGCCTTCTGCTCGGAGCTGGTGCGCACCGGCCAGCAGATGGAGCAGCGGCGGCGGCGCGTACGCTACTGGGGGGCGCTGGCTCTTTTGCGCTGTGTCATGTCCAGTCCGGCAGCGGCTCTGGCGGCGCTGGCCAATCGCAGCGCAGGCTCTCGGGAAGAAGAGGCTGAGGAGAGCTTTAGCCGCTGGGTGTTCGAGTCGGGACAAGAGCGTACTGACGACGAATTACCGCTGCCAGCTCTTGAAGCTGCAGAGCAAACTCTGCCCGACAGCGACCGCCGCCGGTTGCGGGAGCTTGCCCGTCTGGCCCACCAACTTCACGGCGTAGACCAAGACACCAAGCTGGCGCGGGCCATCGAGCTGGTGAAGCGGCTCCTCGCCGAGGGCTTTCACCCCATTCTCTGGTGCCGCTATGTGGCCACAGCAGGGTATCTTGCCGACCACCTTCGGCAGCACCTGGGATCCGCAACTCAGGTAGCCTGCGTAACCGGCCGCATGGGCGACGAGGAACGGGAGGCCAAGATTGCGGAAATTGCCGTTGACCAGCCACGGGTGCTGGTGGCCACCGACTGCCTCTCGGAAGGGATCAACCTGCAGGAAAAGTTTACAGCCGTCATCCACTACGACCTGCCCTGGAACCCCAACCGGCTGGAACAGCGGGAGGGGCGGGTGGATCGCTATGGCCAACGGGCCGAACGGGTCAAGGTCGTCCGCTTTTTCGGGCGGGATAACCCTGTGGACGGTGCGGTGCTGCAGGTGCTGCTGGACAAGGCGCGGGAAATCCGCCGCACCCTTGGCACCCACGTGCCTGTGCCCGAAGCGAGTGAAAGCGTTACCCAGGCGGTGCTGGAGGCCCTTTTTCTGCGCCAGGGATCCGGCTCAGGGGAGCGCCAGTTGGCGCTGGATCTGGGGATGGCAGAGGTGAGCCAGTTTCACGCCCAGTGGGATCGCTCTGCTGAGCAGGAGCGGCGCAACCGCACCCGTTTTGCCCAGCGATCCCTCAAGCCGGAAGAAGTGCAGCGGGAACTGGAGGCCACAGACGCTGTGCTGGGGGATCCGCAGGCCGTGCAGCAATTTTTTCTAACTGCTGCCCAGCGCCTAGGCCTGGCTGTGATCCCTGACCGGGAGTCTGGAGTCTTCCGGGTCAACCTCAGCCAGGAGGGCACGGCAACCCTGCCGGAGGCCATTCGTTCAGTCCTGCCCCAGCCCAAGGGTGGACAGTGGCGGATTAGCTTCATCTCCCCCACGCCGGAAGGAGCGGAATACGTTGGCCGCAACCACCGCCTCATCGCTGCCCTGGCCCACTTTTTGTTAGAGAAGGCCTTAGATAAGCCTGAAGAGGCCGTCGTCTCCCGCTGCGGGGTCGTTCGGACGCGGGCTGTGGCTGCGCTCACCACCCTCTTGTTGCTGCGGGTACGCTACCTAGTGGAGCAGCCGCTGGCTCAGCCTCTGCTAGCGGAGGAGGTGCTGGTGCTGGGAGGGGTTGGCCTAGAAAGAGGCGAAGCCCGCTGGCTGGAAAGTAGGGCAGCGCTCCAGCTTTTGGCCGCAGCCAAGCCAGATGCCAACCTGCCGCTTGTAGAAAAGCAGGAGTTGGTGCAGCAGGTGCTAGACAGCCTCAGCCCCTGGCCGCCGACTGCAGAAAACTGGGGTCTAGGACACCCCCTTCAGCAAGGGATCCGGGAGGCCATTTTCCAGCGAGCTGGCGAGCTGGCTGAGGCCCACAAGCGCATCCGACAGGCCATCTCCCAGCGCGTGCGCGGGCTGGAGGTTAAGCCGCAGTTTCCCCCCGATCTGCTGGGAATTCTTGTCCTACAACCTCTGCTGTCCAGATGAGCCAATTTCCTGCTGTACGCCTTGAAGGGGGCCTCTTGGGGCCGGACATTCTGGAGCAGCTTTTGGCTGGCGAGCTGTCAGGCCAGAAGCCGAAAGACTTTGGGCTAGAAGACAAGCGCAGCCTGACGGAAGAAATTGCCAGCGTCTTTGCCGAGGCCCGCACCCAGTGGGAAGTTTTCCGCCGCCGGCTGGCCCGTCTGCCGGAAGGGGATCCGGCCACGTCGGTTACCCGCGATGCCTGGGTTATTCCCTTTCTTAGCTTTCTGGGCTACGAGCTGCGCTACAACCCACGGGCCTATGAGCTGGACGGTGCTACCTTTGCCATTTCGCACCGCGCCGGCGAAGCAGAGGATGCTCCGCCGGTGCACATTGTGGGGGTACGCCAGGAGCTGGGGCGGCTGGCTTCCACTGGCAGGCCGCGTCTAGCCCCTCACTCACTGCTGCAGGAGTATCTCAACCGCAGCGAGCACCTCTGGGGCATCGTCACCAACGGGCTGACCCTCCGTCTATTGCGGGACAGCACCTTTGTGCGCCGGCAGGCCTATGTGGAGTTTGACCTGCAGCAGATCCTAGAGGAGCAGCGCTTTAACGACTTTGCCATCCTGTTTCGCCTGCTGCACCGCAGCCGTTTGCCCCAAAAGGCAGAGCAGGCGCGGGAGTGTTGGCTGGAGAAGTACTACCAGCAGGCTCTGGAACAGGGGGGGCGAGTCCGCGAGCGGCTGCGGGATGGGGTGGAAGAGTGCCTCAAGGGCCTGGCCAAGGGTTTTCTTGCCCATCCCAAAAACTCCCACCTGCGGGAGCGGCTGGCTTCTCCAGGATCGAACTGCCTTACCCCGGAGGAGTTCTACCGGCAACTGCTGCGGCTGGTCTACCGCTTTTTGTTTCTCTTAGTCTCAGAGGAGCGGGGGCTAATTAGCGCCAGCCCCCTCTACCGGGATCACTACGGCGTGAGTCGGCTGCGGCGACTTTTGGAGCGGCGCAGCGCTTTTACGGAGCATGAGGATCTTTGGTGCAGCCTGCGGGTGCTCTGGCGAGTGCTTTCCCAGGAGGAGCTGGCAGAGCATCTAGGGGCTGCACCTCTCAACGGCGAGTTGTTTGCCCCTTTGGAGCTGGATGGGTGCAGCCTGAGCAACCGGGATCTGCTGCAGGCCTTCTGGCACCTGGCCTACTACCAAGAGAACGCGACCTCGCCGCCGCGCCGGGTCAACTACGCCGCTTTGGACGTAGAGGAGCTGGGATCCGTCTACGAAAGCCTGCTCGACTACCGGCCCCAGATTGACACCTCAGGCAGTGTGCCCTGCTTTGACTTAGGCTACGGCTCTGAGCGCAAAAGTACCGGCTCCTACTACACCCCGCCGGAGCTGGTGGCAGAACTTGTCCGCTCGGCCCTGGAGCCAGTGCTGCAGGAGCGGCTGAAGTCTGCAGCCGGCCGTGAGGAAAAGGAACGGGCCATCCTATCGCTGCGGGTTCTGGATCCCGCCTGTGGCTCTGGGCATTTTCTCTTGGCGGCTGCCCGACATCTGGGCAAGGAGCTGGCCAAGGTTCGCACCGGCGAAGAGGAGCCCGCCCCCGAGACTGTGCGCGAGGCCATCCGCGACGTGGTGGCCCACTGCCTCTACGGCGTGGACAAAAACCCCTTGGCGGTGGAACTCTGCCGCGTGGCCCTCTGGCTGGAGGCCCATTGCGCCGGCAAACCGCTTACCTTCCTCGATCACCGCATCAAGTGTGGCGACTCGCTGGTGGGGGTGCTGGATCTAAAGGTTCTGGAAAAGGGCCTTCCTGATGCTGCTTTCGAGCCGGTAAGTGCCGACTCCAGGGAGGCTGCCCGCTCTCTGAAGGGGCGAAATCGCGCCGAGCGCAGGGATTTGGAAACAGGCCAGCTTTCTCTGCCGCTTGAGGCCGACCAGGTGGTGGCCCAGCTCAGCCAGGAGCGGCAGCAGCTCGAAGCTATCCAGGACGACTCGCCAGCCAATGTACGCCGCAAGCAGGAGCTCTACACCCGCTACTGTCAAAACCCAGAACACCAGAAACTGACAGAAGCCTGCAACCTTTGGACGGCGGCCTTTTTCCAGCGCTTGACCTCGGACTTCTCGGCGGCCATTACCACGAAAGCGGTCAGCGAGCGGCTGGAAAATCGAGCCAACTCCCGCGCTCTGGCCACCGCCGTAGCCCTGGCTTGCGAACAGCGCTTCTTCCACTGGCCACTGGAGTTCCCGGAGGTGTTTCACCTTCCCCCCTCGCCCGGAGAAGGGGGCTGGGGCGGTGAGGGCGGCTTCGATGTTATCCTCGGCAACCCACCCTGGGAACGCATCAAGTTGCAGGAAGAAGAGTTCTTTGCCAGCCGCGATACCGCCATCGCCCGTGCGGCTAACGCAGCGACGCGCAGGCGGCTAATTGCAGCACTCGCCAACACCAACCCCACCCTCTGGCAAGACTATCAGCGCGCCTTGCACGCCGCCGAAAGCACCAGCCGCTTCCTGCGTGGCAGTGGGCTATATCCCCATACCGGTCGCGGCGACATCAACACCTACTCTGTGTTTGCCGAGCGCGTCCGCGCCCTGCTCAACCCTCGCGGGCGGGCCGGCATCATCGTGCCAACTGGCATCGCCACCGACGCCACCAACCAATTCTTCTTCGCCGACCTGGTGGAAAAGGGGCAACTGGTCAGCCTGTTTGACTTTGAAAACCGCGACAAACTCTTTCCAGCAGTAGATAGTCGTATGAAATTCTGCCTGCTCACCATCTGCAGGAGAAGCACGTCGGTGAGCCCCCCTACCTTCAGCTTCTTTGCAACTCGCACCGAACACCTGCGCGACCCACGCCGCGTATTCACCCTAACCGCCGACGACATTGCCCGTATCAATCCCAACACCCGCACCCTGCCCGTCTTCCGCACCCGTCAGGATGCCGAGCTGACAAAGGCTATCTACCAGCGCGTGCCGGTGCTAGTGAATGAAAACTCTCCCCCCTCTCCCCTTGTGGGAGAGGGGCCGGGGGTGAGGGCCAACCCCTGGGGTGTGCGCTTTCTACGCATGTTCGATATGTCCAACGACTCCGGCCTCTTCCGCACTCGCGCGGAGCTGGAGGCGAAGGGGTATCGGCTGGTGGGGAATGTGTTTGTGCCCTCACCCCCTAACCCCCTCTCCCGCACTGCAGGAGAGGGGGGATGGCCCTCATCCCCGGATTCCTTCTCCCACCCAGCAGGAGAAGGGGAGTACAAATTGCCTGAAGCCAGCCGGGAACTGATTGCCAGAGCACGGCAGTTACGCCGCGAGGCGACTACCGCCGAACGCTTGCTATGGGAATTTTTGCGTGACCGTCGGCTGTTAGGCCGGAAGTTCCGTCGTCAACACCCGATTGGACAATTCATCGCCGACTTTTTCTGTGACGACGCCCGTCTAATCATCGAGATAGATGGGGGCGTGCACCGCGAACCCACTCAGCAGGAACGCGACCGTTTGCGGGAGGAAATCCTGCGCAAACATGGCTTTGCCGTTCTGCGCTTTACCAATGACCAGGTATTGGACCAGACGGAACAAGTCCTCCGAGAAATTGCCGACTATGTCGCTACTCATTCCTACGAGCATCCAACCCCTCACCCCCCAACCCCTTTCTCCCAGAGTCTTGGGAGAAGTAGCCCTCACCCCCTTTCTCCCCCTCTCCCCAAGCTTGGGGAGAGGGGGATGGGGGGAGAGGGACTCTACCTCCCCCTCTACGAAGCCAAAATGCTCTGGCACTACGACCACCGCTACGGCACGTATGAGGGAGTGGATTCGCGTTCTAGCACCCAACTACCTACCCCTGACGCAGCACAGCACGCCGACCCGCACTTCGTCGTCCAGCCCTGGTACTGGGTGCCGGCAGAGGAGGTTGAAGCCCGCCTGGGCGAGTGGGAACGCGGCTGGCTGCTCGGCTGGCGCGATGTAGCACGCTCCACGGACGAGCGCACTGTTGTAGCAAGTATAGCCCCCTGCGTCGGATACGGTGACAAATTTCTACTAATGCTTCCCCAGCAGAAAGCGCTTGTGATTGCTGCGCTTCTAGCTTGCATGGATTGTATAGCTTTCGATTATGTAGCCAGACAAAAGATTGGTGGAGTACAGCCTGTTAAGGAATCAAGGGGTACAGTAGCAACACTTAGCAAACCAACTTCGGAAGCAGGATGGATTAATCA
>NZ_JANSIZ010000020.1:0-38404 GCF_047462315.1 Synechococcus sp. H60.2
GTGCGGTGCTGTTCACAAGGAGTGGGCAGAGCTAAGTAACCGTTACCATGTCTGTTCTGCCTGTGGGTTTGCGATACCGCGGGACAGGGGAACGGTGATGGTTTTCTACAACGTTGCTACTAATCAGCAACCGGGGCTGGGAACCCGCCTCGTGAGTCTTGGATGCTTCAGCTCTACTTCACAGACCCCGTACACGGGATCCATGAAGCAACTGGGGCAGAGGAAGAGACAAAAGCTCTGCTGTCAAGCGGGTGAGGAAACCCCACCCGCCTACGCGGTGGGGTAGTTCATAGCAAAGACTCAGGTCGGATCCGCGGATCCGCCCACATCAAGAGCAGATCGGCCAACAGGTTGCCCAAAATCAGCATCACCGCTCCCAGCAAAAGCCCGGCCATCACCACGTTGATGTCAAAGCTTTGGACGGCTTCCAAGAGCAGCTTGCCCAGCCCCGGCCAATTGAAGAAAAACTCGGCAATGAAGGAGCCGCTGAGCAGATTGGCAAACTCAAAGCCCAAAATCGTGATCAAGGGGTTGACGGCGTTGCGCAATGCATGCAGCCAGATCACCCGCCATTCAGGAATGCCCCGTGCCCGCGCCGCCTGGATGTATTCCTGCCGCAGCACGTCCAAGAAGTTGCCGCGGGTAATCCGCTGCAGCCCGGCAAAGCTGGTAATGCTCAGGGCCAGCGTGGGCAAGAGCAGGTGGCGGCCCAGATCCAGCAGCTTCCCCCCCCAACCGAGCTCGGCAAAATAAACACTGGTCATTCCCCCTACCGGCAACCAGCCCACGTTTTGAGCCACGATCAGCAGCAAAATGGCCAGCACAAAGCTGGGCATGGCCTGCCCCAGGTAGCTGAGCAACTGCAACGCCCGATCCAAAGGAGTGTTCTGCCGCAGCGCCCCCAGGATCCCCAGAGGAACGGCAATTAGCCAAGTTAGCAAAACAGAGCACACTGCCAACAGCAAGGTGGCGCCGGCACGGGAGAGAATAAGCTGCGCCACCGGCACGCGATAGGTGTAGCTGACGCCAAAATCCCCCTGCAGCAGATTGCCCAGCCAGGTCAAATACTGCCAAATCAAGGGCTTATCCAGGCCCAGCCGTGCCTCTTCCTGGGCAATAAACTCTTGGCTGACACTGGGATCCGCCCGCAAGGGATCCAAAAAATCGCCGGGAGCCAGTTGCAAGAGCAAAAAGCTAAGCACCGTGATCAGCAGTAGCACCGGCACCGCTTGGGCCAGCCGCTGCAAGACCAAGGCCAGCGGTGGCCACAGACTGAAAGCGCGCCTGCTAGGGGAAGAGGAGGTTACGGCCACAGACAGAGGTCGAGTTGAGCGCGGTCTTAGCTGGGATCCCGGTAGGGGATCCTTGTCGAACTATGCTGCCATTCTTGCGGCCAGATTTCTAGCCTGCTGCCCGGCTTGGAACAGGGTGCAGTTGCCCGGACTTGCCGGCAGAGGAATTGGGAGTTAGGCCGCTCCGGCAGGCGCAAGCCAAGGCGGTAGACTAGTCAAAAGCTTTTTCGATGAGTTGCCGTTGGGAAGACCTCTTGCGAAACCTGTTTCTTACCGGCGCTAGCGGCTGTCTGGGGCACTATGTGTTAGAGCGCCTGGCCCAGGAAAGGGATCCCGAGTCTCCGGAGCGGCCCGCCTACCACCTCTACATTCTTATCCGCAATCCCAGCCGTCTGCGGTTACCCCCGGAACAGCTGCCCGCCCCCATCACCCTGGTGCCCGGCGATCTGCTGCACATCCGCGAGCACGCCGCTCTGCTGCAACAGATGGATGGGCTAATCCACATGGCGGCGGCTTGGGGGGATCCCACCCTAACCTGGGCGGTGAATGTTACCCACACTCTGGAGCTCTTTCAGTTGTTGGATCCCCGGCGCTGCCAGCAGGTGATCTACTTTTCCACCGCCAGCCTTTTGGATCAGGCGTTACAACCTTTGGCCATCGCCGGCCAGGCCGGCACCGACTACATCCGCAGCAAGTACGCGATGCTGCTGCAACGGCAGGAAAGCTGCTTCTGGCCGGATCGGCTGCTGACGCTCTACCCCACCCTACTGTTTGGCGGCAGCCCCCACCACCCCTATTCCCACATCACCGCTGGCCTTAAGGATGTGCTCCGCTGGCTGGATCTCATCCGCTTTTTGCGGGTGGATGCCAGCTTCCACTTCATCCACGCTGCCGATGTGGCAGAGATGGTGGCCTACTGGGTAGCCCATCCGCCCGGTGGCGGCGATTGGGTGTTGGGCAACCCCCCTCTGTCTGTGGATGAGTGCGTGGAACAGGTGTGCGCCTATTTCAGAAAGCGGATCTACTTCCGCTTGCCCTTGCCCCTCGGACTCCTCCGCAGCTTGGCTTTTCTGTTTGGGGTGCGGCTTTCGGCGTGGGACGAGTACTGTCTGCGCCACCGCCATTTTGTCTATCCGGCCCTCTCGCCAGCAGCCCTGGGCTTGCCCTGCCACTTCCCCACCGTGGCCTCTCTCCTAGATGCCTACCTCTAGGCCGCTTTTATAGGGTCACGCCAACCCCCCTCTCCCAGAGGGAGAGGGGCTGGGGGTGAGAGGGATCAACCAGTAAAGGCCGCTGCTTCTCTGTGAGCCAAGTCCTGAAGCTGAGCGGCAATGCGCTCCCGGTTAAGCCTCTGCCCGATGAACACTAGGCGGGTCAACCGCGGCTCTTGCGGGCGCCAGGGCCGGTCGTAGTAGGTTTCCAATCGCCCTCCCACTCCCTGCAGCACCAGCCGCATCGGCTTGTGGGGCACGGCCACAAACCCCTTCACCCGGTAGAGGCATTCCTCTTGAGCCAGTTGGCGCAGTTGGGCAACTAGGGATACCGGCTCATAGCTCCCCTCCAGGCTCAGGTAAAAAGACTCGAAGGCCTCGTGCTCGTGGTCTTCTTCGTGGTCGTGGTGGCTGGGGCGGCTCTCAAGTTGGTCTTCCACGGCTGCGTTGAAGCCCAAGAGCACTTCTGGGGCAACCTGGCCCCGCTCACAGGGGAGGACTCGAACCTCAGGGCGCAATTGTTGCCGCAGCCAGCTCTCCACGCGCGCTCGCTCCGACAACGTGATCTGATCCACCTTGCTCAGCAGCACCAAATCGGCGCAGCTCAACTGATCCGCAAACAGCTCCTCAATGGGCGTCTCGTGATCCAGGCTCGCATCGGCCTGCCGCTGCGCTTCCAGCGCCGCCCGATCCCCCACCAGTTGTCCAGAGGCCAGGGCCTGACCGTCCACCACTGCAATCACCGCATCCACCGTGGCGCCGGTGCGTAGGGTGGGCCAGCGGAAAGCCTGCACCAGAGGCTTAGGCAAGGCCAATCCTGAAGTCTCAATCAGGATGCCGTCCAGCTCCGCCCGGTGCTGCAGCAGGGTTTCCATGGTGGGCAAAAATTCCTCCTGCACCGTGCAGCAGAGGCAGCCGTTGGCCAGCTCCAAAATGGGGATGGATCCCTCTCCCTCGCAACGTTGGCAATCCCGCAGCAGTTCGCCATCAATGCCCACTTCGCCAAACTCATTGACCAAAACGGCGATGCGGCGGCCCTGGTTGTTGAGCAACAGGTGACGGATCACCGTGGTCTTGCCGGATCCCAAAAATCCGGTGATGACCGTAACCGGGACTTTGTGCATCTTTACCGAACATTCAGCCTTCTCAGTCTCTATCCTCTCTTCCTTCTCTGCCAATCCTGTCGGGGGGGATCCCCAAAAAAAGGCCCCCTACCGGGGGCCAAAGGTTGATCTCCAAGAGACTTCCGTGCTTATCGGATCGGCTTCATCCGGTAAACCGGCTCGTTCTCGCGGCTGATCCCTTTCTCAAAGCCGGCAGCAGCGGCACGGGCGCGACCGGCATGCCACAGGTGGCCAACGAAGAACAGGAAGCCGAAGATGAAGTTGTGGGCTGCCAGCCAGGTGCGCGGGCTGGTAAAGTTCACCGTGTTGATCTCGGTCGCCACACCCCCCACCGAGTTCAGGGATCCCAGTGGCGCGTGGGTCATGTACTCCACCGCACGGCGAGCTTGCCAGGGTTGGATGTCGTTCTTCAACTTATCCAGATCCAAGCCATTGGGGCCCAGCAGCGGCTCTTTCCAGGGCGCCCGCACATCCCAGAAGCGCATCGTCTCACCGCCGAAGATGATCTCGCCCGTGGGGGAGCGCATCAGGTACTTACCCAGACCGGTGGGGCCTTGGGCCTGGCCGATGTTCGCCCCCAGGCGCTGGTCGCGCACGATAAAGGTGAGGGCTTGCGCTTGCGAGGCTTCAGGGCCGGTGGGGCCGTAGAACTCGCTGGGGTAAACAGTGTTGTTGAACCAGATGTAGCAGGTGGCAATAAAGCTCATCAGCGAGACCGCCGCCAAGCTGTAGGAGAGATAAGCTTCCCCCGACCAGATGAAAGCACGGCGGGCCCAGCCAAAAGGCTTGGTGAGGATGTGCCAGATCCCACCGGCAATGCAGATGATGCCGATGTAGATATGGCCGCCGATCACATCCTCCATGTTGTCCACGCTGATGATCCAGCCGTCGCCGCCGAAGGGAGACTTGAACAGGTAGCCGAAGATCACCGCCGGGTTGAGGGTGGGGTTGGTGATCACTCGCACATCGCCACCGCCGGGAGCCCAGGTGTCATAGACACCGCCAAACCACATGGCCTTGGCCACCAACAGGAAAGCCCCCAACCCCAAGAGGATGAGGTGGATCCCCAAGATGGTGGTCATCTTGTTCTTGTCTTTCCAGTCGTAGCCGAAGAAGGGGAAAGACTGCTCCAGGGTTTCTGGGCCGCGCACAGCGTGATAGATGCCCCCCAACCCCAGCACTGCGCTAGAGATGAGGTGCAGCACACCAATCACAAAGTAGGGGTAGGTGTCGATAACTTCGCCGCCCGGGCCAACCCCCCAGCCCAAAGTGGCCACGTGGGGCATCAGGATCAGGCCCTGCTCGTACATAGGCCGATCCGGCGTGAAGTGAGCCACCTCAAACAGCAGCATCGCTCCCGCCCAGAAGACGATCAGGCCGGCGTGGGCCACGTGGGCACCCAAGAGCCGACCGGAGAGATTGATCAAGCGAGCATTCCCGGCCCACCAGGCAAACCCGCCCTGGGTGCGATCCTGCATCGCTGCGGAACCAAAGGTCGTTGAAGTCACTGAGGCCAGCCTCCGAAAAGAGTAACAGTCAGTACAGCAGAAGATAGAGCTGAAAAGCAAAGGATCTTAAGAATGGCCGAGCGCCTACCCACCCAATCCAAGGCTTGAATAGGCGAACGCTCGGCCCCGGCTCTCACGTGAAGGATCGAGAGAACTCAAGCGTTCGACAGCCAGCGCCAGTTTAGAGCGCGTTGCCGCGGGGTAGGACTTCTTCGGGGAACTCAAAGCGCTCGTGCGGCTGATCCTGCGGCGCCATCCAGGCCCGAATCCCCTCGTTGAGCAAAATGTTCTTCGTGTAGAACGTCTCAAACTCAGGATCCTCCGCCGCCCGGGTCTCCTGACTGATAAAGTCATACGCCCGCAGGTTCAGCGCCAAACCCACCACACCAATGCTCGACATCCACAAACCCGTCACCGGCACAAACAGCATGAAAAAGTGCAGCCACCGCTTGTTGGAAAACGCTATCCCAAAAATCTGGCTCCAGTAGCGGTTAGCCGTCACCATGGAGTAGGTTTCTTCCGCCTGCGTCGGCTCAAACGCCCGAAACGTGCTCGCCGCTTCCCCATCCTTGTAGAGCGTGTTCTCCACCGTCGCCCCATGGATGGCACACAACAGCGCTCCACCTAAAACGCCAGCCACCCCCATCATGTGGAAGGGGTTCAGCGTCCAGTTGTGGAACCCTTGGAAGAACAGCAAGAAGCGGAAGATCCCCGCTACCCCAAAGCTGGGGGCAAAAAACCAACTGCTCTGCCCCAGCGGGTAAATCAAAAACACGCTCACAAACACCGCAATCGGCGCGCTGAAGGCAATGGCGTTGTAGGGCCGCACCCCCACCAGCCGGGCAATCTCAAATTGCCGCAGCATAAAGCCAATCAGGCCCAGCGCTCCATGGAAGGCGACAAAGGTCCACAGCCCGCCAATCTGACACCAGCGGGTAAAGTCCCCCTGGGCTTCCGGGCCCCACAGCAGCAACAGGCTGTGCCCCATGCTGTCGGCGGGGGTGGACACGGCCACGGTCAAAAAGTTGCACCCCTCCAGGTAGGAGCTGGCCAGGCCGTGGGTGTACCAAGAAGTTACAAAGGTGGTGCCGGTCAGCCAGCCGCCCAAGGCCAGGTAGGCGCAGGGGAACAGCAGCAGCCCCGACCAGCCGATAAACACGAATCTGTCGCGCTTGAGCCAGTCATCGACGATGTCGAACCATCCTCGCTCCTGGCGTACGCGCCCTACCGCGATGGTCATCTCAACTTCTCCTTAAAAAGATGATGAGGACATTAATGAAACTACAAACTTTGCTTCTTTGAAGCAAGACTGGGGCCTAGGTATAAAGACTCAGTCTGCGAACTTTATCGCCTCAGTTTCCCTGCAGGGACTCCTGACCAGAACCGACCAACCGCTGCATTAGACAGCTTTGCTGGCGTTCCGAGCTGCTCTTGGCATCCTCAGCAGGGCTGTGGCAGTCCCGACGAGCCACACTAGAGCCACCGAACAAGTTTCACGGCTGTCGGCATTACAACAATTTAGCCTATGCCAGTAAAGACTTGTAAATTGCTTTCATTATAGAGGCGGAGGACACGCCCCCATCAAGTCTAAGGCGACCGGGATCTTCACCGACTGTAATCTTTGCGGTTTTTCTCTCCTGAGATATTGAGCGTGAGGGGCCGCCTCACCCCGGGGAAGGCCGAAGGCTCAAGATCCGATATCCTTAAAGGGCGAGGCAATCCACCTGAGAGGAATCTATGGCTAGTGAGATCTTCACCATTGCTGGGCTCTCTATTGTCCTGACCCTAGTGGGCGTGGCGCTCGGGTACGGGATCCTGCGCGTCACCCAGGGCGGGGCCGAGTAGGGATTTCCTCGCTTGGTGAAACATGAAAATCGGCATCGTTGGCGCCGGGGCAGTGGGAGGGCATTTGGCCGTCTGCCTGGCCCGAGCCGGTTTTCCAGTGAGTGTGGTGGCACGGGGATCCCACTTGCAGGCCATCCGCAGCCAAGGATTGAAACTGATCCGGCAGGGGGATCCCCCTGAGGCTTGGGTGGAACGGCTGACAGCCAGCGATGACTTGGCTGAGCTGGGGCGGCAAGATGTGGTGATCGTTGCTGTCAAGGCCTACAGCTTGCCCCTGCTTGCCCCACAGTTGGGATCCCTGTGTGGCCCGGACACCCCCCTTGTGGTTGTTCAGAATGGTCTTCCCTGGTGGTACTTTTACCGGCATGGCAGCGAGTTTGAGGGGCGCTCCTTGACTTCGGTGGATCCGGGCGGGGTGATTGCCGCCCATCTGCCGATCGAACGGGTGATCGGCTGTGTCGTGTACATCGCCGTGCAGTTGGCAGAGCCGGGGGTAGTTTTGCACACCGGCGGCGGGCGCTATATTCTGGGGGAGCCAGATGGATCGTTGTCGGAGCGGCTGCGCTCTCTGGCGGCCATCTTTGAGCAGGCGCAGCTTCCTGTAACCCTCACCTCCCAAATTCGGGTCGAGATCTGGCAAAAACTGTGGGGCAACGCCGCTTTCAACCCCATCAGCGCCCTCACCCGCGCGGCCCAAGACGAAATTGCCCAGTACCCGCCCACCCATGCTTTGGTTGAGTCGGTGATGCAGGAAACCGAGGCTGTGGCCCAAGCGCTGGGGATCCGGCTGCCGGTCTCTCTGGAAGAGCGGCTCAAGGATGCAGCCCGCGTGGGATCCCATCGCACCTCGATGCTCCAGGATATTGAGCGAGGGCGACCGACGGAGATCGAGAGCATTGTCGGCGCCATCGCGGAGGTGGGGCGTTGGGCAGGGATCCCGACTCCCCATTTGGATACACTCTATGCTTGCGTTAAGCTGCTGGAGCGCTCGCTTCAGGCGGGGAAGGCGGCCCGTTCCCAGCCGCAGATCCCCTAGTAGCCCCTCAACTCTTGCGGACTATGCTGGAAAACGCCATTGTGCTCATCACCGGTGCCAGCAGCGGCATCGGGGCAGCCTGTGCCACGCTTTTTGCCCGTTCTGGGGCCAAGCTGATCCTGGTGGCCCGCCGTCAGGAGCGTCTGCAGGAGCTGGCTATGGAGTTGCAGCAGGCTTACGGCGCTTCCTCATACTTGCTGACTTTGGATGTGCGGGACAGGGCAGCCGTACAACAGGCGCTCCAGTCTTTGCCGCCGGTCTGGGCTGAGATCGACATCTTGATCAACAACGCCGGCCTCAGTCGCGGCTTGGACAAGCTCCACACCGGTGCTCTGCAAGATTGGGAGGAGATGATCGATACCAACATCAAGGGCTTGCTGTATGTTACCCGCGCCGTTTTGCCCGGCATGGTGGAGCGGGGCCGCGGCCATGTGGTCAACATCGGCTCCATTGCCGGTCGGCAGACCTATCCCGGCGGCGCCGTCTATTGTGCTTCCAAAGCCGCCGTGCGGGCCATCTCCGAGGGCCTGAAGCTGGATCTGCTGGGCACCCCCATTCGCGTCACCGAGATCCAGCCCGGCTTGGTGGAAACCGAGTTCAGCCAGGTGCGCTTCCACGGCGATCGCGAGCGGGCGGCAGCGGTCTATCGGGGCCTCACCCCCCTGACGGCGATGGATGTGGCCGAGGTGGTGCTGTTTGCCGTCACCCGTCCCCCCCACGTCAACCTCAGTGAGGTCTTGCTGGTGCCCACCGACCAGGCCAGCACGACAATGGTGCATCGCCGATAAGGATGCGAAGATCCCGATCCCTTCGCTTGTTCGGTATTCACCCCCCCATCCCTGGGCGACAATGGCGGCAAAGGGGGTGGGCCCATGGGAGTGGAAAGCGGGATCCTCATTGGGTTGGGCATCGGCCTACTCGGCACGCTAATTTTGCTCTGGCAGAGTCGGCGCCGCTTCGGCCGCCAATTGCAACAGTTGGGATCCCTGCTGCACGTGCCCCTGCCTCTGAGTTCGCCAGAACAGATGCTCAGCCGGCTCAGCCGCCACCTGCGCCAACAAGAACTGGAGTGGGCCAGCCAAAAACGACACCTGCAAGACTGGCAGTATCTGAGCCACCACCTGCCCTGGGGATATCTGCGGGTGGACGAGAACAACGTGGTCCTGGAGTGTAACCCTGCCGCTCAACGCCTGCTGCACATTGGCCAGTGGCAGCCGGGCGTCAAGCTCCTGCTGGAGTGGGTGCGCTCCTATGAGTTGGATCAGCTCATCGAAGCCACCCGCCGCCAGGGGGCCAGCACGCCCATCCAGAGCCGCGAATGGATCTTCTACCCTTCCGGCGGCGAGAATAAACCGGTTCCGCTGCGGGCTTGGGGGCTGCCCCTGCCGCAGGGGCAGGTTGCCATCTTTTTGGAAGACCGGCTGGAAGCTACCCTGCTAGCCCAACAACGGGATCGCTGGGCCTCGGATGTGGCCCACGAGCTGAAAACCCCCCTCACCTCGATTCGTCTGCTGGCCGAAACTTTACAAAGCCGGGTCGACACCGCGCAAGCGGTTTGGGTGGAACGATTGCTCAACGAGACGCTGCGCCTCAGCCAGTTGGTACAAGACTTGTTGGAACTGAGCGCCCTTAACTTGGGGGCCGGATCCCGCTCCCAATGGCGCTGGGTGGATCTGGCAGCCTTGGTGCGCGAAGCCTGGCAGAGCTTAGAACCGCTGGCCAAGCCCCGTCACCAGGAACTGCACCTGAGCAGCCCCTCCCAGCTCTATCTCTGGGGAGATGAACAACGCCTCTACCGCCTCATCCTCAACCTCTTGGACAACGCTGTCAAATATGGCGCGCCCGACTCCCCTGTCCACGTGCTGCTCTTGGAACAGGGATCCCAGGTGCGGCTGGAGGTGTACGACCACGGCCCTGGCCTGCCGGAGGATCAATTTGAGCTGGTCTTTCAACCCTTTTACCGCACCGATGCGGCGCGGGCCCGCAGCAAAGGCGGCACCGGCCTGGGGCTGGCGATCGTGCGGCAAATTGTGGAACTTCACGGCGGCACAATCCGCCTGCGCAATCACCCACAAGCAGGTGGGCTGTGGGTGCAGGTGGAACTGCCCCGGAAACGCGCCGATGCCCTGTGAAAGCTGCCCAGAAGCGCTCCCGTCAACATCGCCAAACCCTTCGGCCTGAGAATTGCCGCAGATTTTCCTGCGGCGGGACTATCCATCTTGGAGGGGATCCCCTAGAATTGGTCTAGGTAATCCTTACAGTTTGTACCCTGGGCATTCGGAATGGGCGCCGATTATCATTCCGCTGATTTGTTGTCGGAGCGTGAGCTGCAGGTTCTCGAGTTAATCGCAGCGGGTCTGACCAATCAGGACATTGCAGAGCGCTTGGAAATCAGCAAGCGCACTGTTGACAATCACATCAGCAACATTCTGAGCAAGACGCGAACGTCAAATCGCGTCGCTTTGGTGCGCTGGGCTCTGCAATGGGGAAAGATTTGCCTGGATCAGGTCAATTGCTGCACCCTAGTGGATGACAAAATTGCCTAGCCCCATCTTGCTTTACCAGTAGCCAAACGCCCAACGTAGAGTTTTAATCGGGGGTTTTTTGCGTTTTGCACCGCGATTGCTTCTGAGAGAGGGAGCGACGGTGAGGGGGAAAAAGAAGCTGCGCAGAGCCCTTGGGAAGTGCTGAGTTTGGCTGGAGGTAGCTGCATTTTGAGTTGCGTAGGTTGAGTTGTCATCCGTGGGCATCCCTAAGCTGAAACGTTACGCTGTCCGCTACGATTCCATGCCCCTGATGGTTTATCGAGAGGTGGCTGCCCATTTGGCCTGCATTCCAGGTGTGGAAGCAGAGCTGGAATGGAGAAAAGACCCCCTCTTTCGCTATTCCGATAGCCAAATCGAGGCGCTGCAAATTCGCCAGGAGGCTGACGCTGATCCAGAGCAAGTTCAGCGCGTTCTTGACCACTACGGGACATGGCAGTACAGCCCCTTACAGGACTAGCCCTCCTGCATTGCCGAAAAAGAATGAAAGGTTGGCTACTCGTCGCCAGCGCGAGACCTCTGGGTTATCTGGCGAGCCCTGCCAGCTCCCCGCAGGGGGATATTGACTTCCCTTCCAACCGGAACCGATAACTGGGCAGCAGCTCCAAGCTAGGTCGAGACAGAGCTTGAGTGCTCTGCGCTGCTAACGAGCTTACGCTAGCGCATACAGGCCCGTCACCCTAAACCCCTCTCCCTTTTTTGGGAGAGGGATCCACCGAGCAGCGCAACGAACTGTCTTAGCAAGAATTGCCCGTACGGCCAGGGTGACTTTATCGAGGGTTCTAGAAGCTCTGAGGCAGAGACAGTTTAGCGAGTTGGCTGACCTTGAGCGGGCAGGTGCAACTTACGAGCCAGACCCAGTCGCGCCAACACCCAAATGACCCAGTAGGTCATGTCAATTTCCCACCAGCGCAAACCTGCTTTCACGCACTTCGGGTCGGCGTGATGGTTGTTGTGCCAACCTTCGCCGTAGGTGAGCAGAGCCGCCCACCAAAGGTTACGGGCATTGTCATTGCTTTCGAACGTCCGATAGCCCCAGAAGTGGCTGGCAGAGTTAATCAACCAGGTGCAGTGCAGCAGCAGCACTGTCCGCACAAAGATGCCGTAGATAACGAACGGCCAACCGCCGAGCAGGTAAAGCACTACAGCCAGCGGCAGTTGCAGCAGCAGCCCATACTGGTCTAGCCAACGATAAAAAGGATCCCGAGCCAAATCCGGCGCAAAGGCAGAATACTTCTCACGATTAAAAAACTCTTCCCGTTGGTAAATGAGCCAGAGCAGGTGGCTCCACCAAAAGCCTTTGCGAGCAGAGTAGGGATCCCGCTCTTCGTCTTCCGTAAAAGCGTGATGCTGACGATGGCCGGCCACCCAAAAAATTGGCCCCCCCTGGATGGCGAGAGCACCGAAGGTAGCAAAGACATATTCGAGCCACTTGGGCACTTGGAAGCTGCGATGGCTAAGAAGACGGTGATACCCCAGGCAGATGCCCAAGCTGCCGAAACACCAGTGAAGCAATAGGGCCACCCCCAAGGCTGGCCAGGAAAAGCAAACGATGCCGCCCACCAAAGCGAGGGCGTGAAAAACAACGAAAAAAAGAACAAATTCCCAGGCAAACCGAAAAGACTTTTGGGGCTCAGGCTGAGCGAGCGAAGCAGAACGGTTGGGGTTGTCCAGCGATTGGGTGGGAAGGGAAACGGCCATGAACCAGCAAAACCTCAGAAAAGGAGTAAGGGCAGCGCAGAATCAAATACCTCCTCCCAAAGTTGCTTCTCATGCAAAGGCCACCGCATCCCTGACTTAGCTTACAACGAGCTCGCCTCCCTGAAAGGCAAGCCGGGATCCCTGAAGGCCTGCCCAAGCAAGCCCCAGCAGTGAAAGCCGCTATGAGAGAGCAGAAAGGCAGCAGGTTTGATCTCGCCTGAGGTTAAGCTTAACGATATTTCACCTCAAATGCAAGTGCTACTTGCAGATTGCTACTACCTTGAGCGCTTCCTCTTGACTTCTTACCCCATCACCTACCATGGCACGTCCTTCTTCCCGGCAAAGGCTGCTGAACGCGGCTCGAGACCTCTTCGTCCGCCAGGGCATCACTCAGACCACCACCCGTCAAATTGCAGACTTGGCCGGCGTTCATGAAGTAACCCTGTTTCGTCACTTTGGCAGCAAGCAGGGACTGCTCCTGGCTGTATTTGCTGAGCTGGGAGTTTTCTCCGGCATTGCCGACTTACCCCTCCCAGCGGATCCCGCTACCTTCCGGGGCTCTGAGCTACAAGCCATTCTCCTCCGCTATGTCCAAACCTGCTTCCAAGCCCTAGCTAATAACCCTGAGCTGGTGCGCTCGTTGGTGGGAGAAGCAGGCTTCTACTCCGAGGAGCATCGCCGTGCCTTGAGAGCAGGCTTCCTGAAGGCGCAAGAGCAGCTAGCCCACTACCTTCAGCAGCTCCCTAGCCCGGAGCTACAAGCCATTGACTCTGATCGCCTTCAGGCCGCTGCTGGAGTTCTCCACCTCATGATTTTAGGGACAGCAGTGTTAGCCGTTACCGCTGGCCTGCCTTCCAGCGCCTCTGACAAGCCCCCAGCTAAGCAAGCGGACAAGGGCACTCCTAGCAGCAGCGTTCCCTTCCTCCTCCAAGCCTGCGTAGAGCTGTGGATGGCGGCCTTGACGGGTATGAGACAAACTTAAGAAGCTCCCCTCCGAAGGACTCCCTCGAGGTTGGCAATCCCAAAAAACCCAAAAAAGAGAAGAGATGAGGAGGTTGTAAGCCGGGTTCTGTAGTGGGGTGCTCCAAGGGGCGACCCACACTGGCGGTCATCTCTCTGGGAGTGATGTTGCCACCACCCTCTAGCGGCTCACCACCACCGAGGACACCCTTCCCCAACCAATGGTTGAGTACCGTGACCTCGATGCAGCCAACAGGGGCGAAGAACAGCCATAGTCCTGCGGCTGCGGCCTTGCTTTCCACCGGGGTTTACCGAGCCAGCGCCTCACGACGCTGCTGGTGGGCTCTTACCCCACCTTTGCACCCTTACCTGTACTGGGTGGGATCCCAGCCATCGGCGGTATGTTTCTGTGGCACTATCCTCGCGGTTACCCGCACTGGGAGTTTCCCCAGCGGTGTGTTCTTCTGAAAGCCCGGACTTTCCTCATCCTGCTGCCTGGTAGCGGCAGCGAGGACGCAACCGCCTGCCCCTCCTCTCTCTTCAGTTCGATCCTACTGCATCTTTACCAAAGAAGATGCCAGAAATCCCTACCAACTAGGCCTGTGGTCTTCCCGGGAGAAGCGTTGCGCCACAACAACACCTCAGGACTTCTGATCTAGCTTGGCAAGACGCTCTCAGCAGGGGATCCCCTTTTCGGGTAGCGCCGCATCAGCTCTTGCACGGCTTCGGCATGGTAGGAGCTGCGGGTGAGAGGGGAGGACACCACCTGCAGAAAGCCTAGCTCTTCCCCCACTTGCCGCCAGTGGTCGAACTCTTCTGGGGTGACATAGCGCTCCACCGGCAGGTGTTTGGGGCTGGGCGCCAGGTATTGGCCAAGAGTGAGGATGTCGCAGCCCACCCGGCGCAGATCTTGCATCACCTGTAAAATCTCCTCGGCGGTCTCTCCTAAGCCCAGCATCACCCCTGACTTGGTGTAGAGGCCCGGATCCCATTGCCGTGCCAGTTCCAGAAGCCGCAGGGAGCGCTCGTAGTTCCCCTGGGGGCGCACTCGCCGGTAGAGGCGGGGCACGGTTTCCGTGTTGTGGTTAAGCACCGTTGGGCGGGCAGCGAGAATCTGCTCCAAGGCCTGCCAGTTGCCACATAAATCTGGGATCAAGACCTCGATGGTCGTCCGGGGCAGGCGGCGGCGGATTTCGGTAATGCAAGCAACAAACTGGCTGGCTCCGCCATCCGGCAGGTCGTCCCGATTCACCGAGGTAATGACCGCGTGGCGCAACCCCAGCCGTTGCACGGCTTTTGCCACCCGCAGCGGCTCAGTGGGATCCAAGGGCAAAGGCCGTTTGGTGAAGTCGATATCGCAGTAGGGGCAGGCACGGGTACAGGCCGGGCCCATGATCAAGAAGGTGGCGGTGCCGTTGGCAAAGCATTCCCCTAAGTTGGGACAGGAAGCCTCTTCGCAAACCGTGTTCAGGCCCAAGTCCCGCAGCAGTTGCTGGACAGACCCGGCCCGTTGGGGGGCTTTGGCCCGCAGCCAGGGCGGTTTACCGCTAGGCGAAGAAACAGCGCTCAATGAAAACCCTCCAACCCACCAGAAATGGTGGCAAGCCTATCTCTCAGCTTAGCCTGTCATCTTGCCCAGCCGAGACCGACCCGGGCCAATTCCCAGCTTGATGGATCCCCACTGCTTCGGAAGCGAGGCCCAAAACACAGAAGGATAGCTTGGTAGCCCCGCACTTGAGTGCAGGGCGGAAAAGCCCGTCAGCAACTTTAGTTGCTCGCCAATGGTATAGTTGTCACCGAGGCGTAGCGTTCCCAGGCGAGCCCCTAAAACGGTGAAAAACCCGACCGGTGGCAAGCGTCCGGGAGATGTCAACGTCTCAGCCAACCTCCAAGGACTCCGTCCCGCTGACGCGAACAGGAAAGTCAGCAGAACCTTGGGGTTTTGCCTCAAGGAACCGTCTAGAGGCGTCTTGACAGCGCCTTTACGAGTTTGTTGTTGAACTGCGTAAGAATCCCCCGCCTTTAGGCCGTGGGAGTGTCAAGGCATACTGGAAAGCGAATGTCGAGCGATAGGGATCCCACATGGTTGTTGCTGCTCCTCCCTCCCTGGAACAACTTGCCATCAACACGATTCGTTTTTTGGCGGTGGATGCTGTTCAGAAAGCCAACTCCGGCCACCCCGGCCTGCCGATGGGGGCAGCACCCATGGCCTATGTGCTTTGGCAGCAGTTTTTGAAGTTCAATCCCCGCAACCCCAAGTGGGTGGATCGGGATCGCTTTGTCCTCTCGGCGGGCCACGGCTGTATGCTGCAATATGCCCTGCTGCACCTGACGGGCTTTGATGTCAGTCTGGAGGACATCAAGCAGTTTCGCCAGTGGGGATCCAAAACTCCCGGGCACCCGGAAAACTTTGAAACTCCCGGTGTGGAGGTGACCACCGGCCCGCTGGGACAGGGGGTGGGCAATGCGGTAGGGCTGGCGATTGCTGAGGCCCACTTGGCGGCCCGCTTCAACAAGCCCGGCCACACGATTGTGGATCACTACACCTACGTGATCTTGGGTGATGGCTGCAACATGGAGGGGGTGGCCTCGGAAGCGGCCTCGCTGGCCGGCCACCTCAAACTGGGCAAGCTGATCATGCTCTACGACAGCAACCACATCTCCATCGACGGCAGCACGGAAATTGCCTTTACCGAAGATGTGGGCAAGCGCTATGAGGCCTACGGCTGGCACGTGCAAAAAGTGGAGGATGGCAACCACGACCTGAAGGGGATCGCCGAAGCCATCCAAAAAGCCAAGGAGGTCACCGACAAGCCTTCTTTGATCATCGTCGAGACCACCATTGGCTACGGATCCCCCAACAAAGCTGGCAGCGAGAGCGTCCACGGGGCGCCCCTGGGGCCAGAAGAGGTCAAGCTCACCAAACAAAACTTGGGCTGGCCGCTGGAGCCGGAGTTCTACATCCCCGACGAGGTGCTGGCCCACTTCCGCCAGGCCATCGATAAAGGGGCCAAAGCCGAGGCGGAGTGGAACGAGCGCTTTGCCGCCTACGAGAAGGCCTACCCGGAAGAGGCCGCCGAGTTCAAGCGCATCATGGCCGGGGAGCTGCCTGCGGGCTGGAAAGAAGCGTTGGCTCCCATTGCCGAAACTGGCAAAGAATCCACCCGCAACCTCTCCAAGTTTTGTCTCAACGCCCTGGCCAAGGCGGTGCCAGAGCTGCTGGGGGGATCCGCCGATCTGGCCCATTCCAACATGACCTACTTGAAGGGGATCCCGGAGTTTCAGGCCGGCTCCTACCACGGGCGCAACTTCCGCTTCGGGGTACGGGAACACGGCATGGGAGCCATCGCCAATGGCATGGCTCTGCACGGCGGCCTCATTCCCTACGACGCCACCTTCTTGGTTTTCAGCGACTACATGCGGCCGGCCATCCGGCTGTCGGCCCTCTCGCGGGCGCGGGTGTTGCACATCATGACCCACGACTCAGTGGCCCTAGGAGAAGACGGTCCCACCCATCAGCCCATTGAGACGCTGGCCTCTCTGCGGGCCATCCCCAACCTCTACGTCATCCGCCCGGCGGACGCCCGCGAGACGGTGGGAGCCTACCAGGTGGCCCTCGAGGCCATGTCCACCCCGTCGGTGCTGGTGTTTACCCGGCAGGCGGTCAACCCCGTAGAAGGCACCTCCATTGAGGGGGTAGCCAAGGGGGCCTATGTGGTGGTGGATGCTCCCAACCCGGAGCTTATCTTGATTGCCACTGGCTCAGAGCTGGAGCTGGCGGTGAAGGCTGCTGCTCAACTGCAGCAGGAAGGCCGAGCGGTACGGGTGGTTTCCATGCCCTGCATGGAGCTGTTCGAGGCCCAGCCTCAGAGCTACCGCGACTCCGTCTTGCCCCCCAATGTTACCAAGCGCATCTCCGTCGAGGCGGGATCCACCTTTGGCTGGCACAAGTACCTGGGCTTTGAGGGGGTGGCCATCGGCATCGACCGCTTTGGCGCCTCCGCCCCCGGCTCTGTCTGCATGGAGAAGTTCGGCTTTACGGTGGAGAATGTGCTCAATACCGCTCGTCAGCTCCTAGGCTAGGATTTTTGCTCCTCCGGCCTGAGCCCAGCAGGGATCCCTGCTGGGTCTTTTTTGCTGCCCGACGGTGGCACAACTTGACAAGACTTAGCGAAGGCTGACAACTTGTTAGCAGGACTTGCAAAACATTGCGGTTGTTTCAAGCAAGGTTGAGACACTTGCTCCCCCAACCCTTTTCCCCTTGTGGGAGAAGGGAGCGAGAAAGTTGTTTCATAGTTTCATAGCAGGGAAAACGTTGGCTTCCAGCGATAGGCGGATGTTCTTGCGCCAACTTTGGGTCTGACAGCTCGGCCTACTGTAGGAAGCCCGCCAGTAGAATGACCACTCCCCCCACGACGGCCAAAATCGTCAGTACCCGGCCCGCATTGGCACTGCCCTTCCAGGAGTAGCTTTTCTCTGGTTTTTCTGATTCTTCTGGCATAGCCATGTCTCCCTTTGCAGCGTTAACTTCCTCCCATGGGATCTTAAGCTGGGCGGCGCAGCGATGGCCCTTGTTGGGGCCTACCCTTGAAAAAACAGCGGCCATCTGGCCCGGCCAGCCCTTTTTGGGAACAATACAAGCAGGCGAGGAAGGGCATCTCAATTCTGTACAAGGCGTATTCTGAGGCAGAAGCATGAGGTACGCGAAACGAAGCAAAAGAATTGGCTTGATCATGGCCGCTTTGTCAGCCTGGGTGGGTGGACACCGTGCTGTCGCTCAGCCTGCCTTTCAGACGGTGCCGCTGCCGCGCCTGCCGGTGGGTGTGGATCAATCGGTTTTCGATCGCCCGGTGGCTCGCTTCAACCCCAACCTGCCTGCCGAGCTGGTGATCCGCAATCGCACCGGCCTGCCTCTGGAATACGGCTTTACCGATCCGCGCCAGAACGTATCGGAACTGGCTGCCGGAGAAACCTTGCGCCTGAGCAACCTGCCCATCCCCAATTGCATGGCCATCAACACGCCAATGTTGGCTCCGGTGGGCTACCGGGTGAGCGTGGATCCCTTGAATGTCATCACTGTAGAAGTGCGCCTGGTCAACGATGTCTCCGGCGACCATTGTCTCGATTTACAAGAGACAGGCGCTATTTTCGTGAATTGATGCCAGCTTGAACGGGCAAAATGTAGCCTCTGGGCTTTCGCGGCTGCCTTCTCAACCTTGCCCTAGGCGTTAGATGGCAGTTAACCTTACCTAAATCTGACACTGGGGTTGGGTCTAGGGGAGAGCCAGGCGGAGGTGTAGGCGTATCGACAGCAATCGACCCCTGTGACAGGATGCAAACAGGAGGTCTAGGTTGACTTTGCTCCGCCTCTGGGCTACTCACCTATAGGCCAGCTTAACCTTATTTTGGATGGTCTCATGAGCGATAACTTGTATTCTTGGTTTCCCCGTGCCTTGCTGATCGGCGCTGCTGTTGTGGGGTTGTCGGGCCCGCCGGCAAGGGCTCAGCAAATTACGGATCCCAACCCGGCTCAAGCGGCCACTAATGTGGAGCCCACCTCGCCGATCTCGGCTTCTTTTCGTAGCCAAGATGGGGTCAGCGTGCGCCCGGAGACGGTGCGGGTTTTTCTGGACGGCAAAGATGTTACTGCTGAGTCGGTGATTACCCGGGATTTCTTCACCTACCGTCCTGCCCAGCCCTTGCCGCCGGGACGGCGGGAAGTCCTGCTGGAGTTCACCAACACCCAGGGGGTGACCCGCCGTGTTACCTGGAGCTTCACCGTGGGTAGCCCCGTCCGCGCCTCTATCGACCTGGTGGATCACAACGCCGGCAATCGCCCCTTGGCCGCGGGCGAGATCCTGCTGGTAACTGTCAAGGGCACTCCCTCCAGCCGAGTAACCGTTTACCTTGTCCAGGACGGACGGCAGGTGCAAACTCTGCCAGCTCAGGAAGTTTCCAGCGGCACCTATGTGGTCAATGCCTTGATTGAGCCGAAGGATACTACCCGTGAGGGGATCGTCATCGCTCGCTTAGAAAACAACGGCCAGGTGCGCTTTATGACTGCAGAGCAGCCGGCCCGCCTGATCGAGGGGGCTACTGGGGGGATCCAGCGGCTCACCACCCAAGAGGTTTCCGCGACGATCAGCCCCTCCAGCCTGCTGCCCCAGATCACCAACTTGCGCGATGGGGATCGGGTTGCCGGCTCTTCCTTTACGCTGCAGGGCACCACGGCTCCCAATGCTTCCGTGCGGGTGAATGTAACGGCTTCGACCTCGCTGGGGGGCATCATCAGCGCCCAACAGACGGTGACCAACCAAACCGTGCAAGCCGATGCCCAAGGCCGCTTCACCGTTACGGTGCGGCCGCCCATTCCGGCCTCCGGCACCGTGTATCAGATCAATCTCACGGCCACCTCTGGCAACCAAACCAGCCCGACGGTGACCTTGCGCCTCACCCAGCAGTAGGCTGTCCACTTAGTTGGACTGAGGTTGTCGGCCTGCCGGTCTGGCAGTGGCGGCCAAGCTCCCCTCTCCCTCTGGGAGAGGGGCTGGGGGTGAGGGCTCACCTCTGGGAGAGGGGCTGGGGGTGAGGGTCAATCGGAAGGCGGCTGAGAGACTTTTGGGTTCTCAGAGTTTGCAGTTGGCAGGGCCTCTTGGACGCGGGTTGGGGAAAGAGAAGACCGCTGTTGCCAGCGCCACAGGATCCCGGCCATGACCAAGGTGGGCGAGACGATCATGGCGAGGATCACCGGCAGGGTCTCCGGCAAGGCCAGATAGGGGCCACCGTATTTGATGGCCGCGCTGATAACCGCAGCGGCCACCATCAATTGCAGGGCAAACCAGAGGGTTTTGGGTTTCATGGTTGGCTGGGATCCCCTACCATGGCCGTGAGGATGCCGGCAACGCTCTCCAGAATCTTCCGGTACTCGGTACAAGGTCAAGTCTTGTCGGATTGTCTGTGGATCCCCAAGGATCTGTCCGAATTGCCAGATAGATCCGATGGTGACGGCGCCGTAGATCTGCGTTTGCGGCTCCACCTGGGCCAGGGCGATCATCTCCACCGCCATTTGGACAAAAGCCCGCGTCAGATCGTCCTTTTTGGCTTCCACCACCGGCAGGATGTTCTTGCCGCGCAATAGATAATCGAGGCTGCCTTTCAGCATTGGTGACGACAAAAGCCCTACTCAATCTGGCACGGCTAGGGCAGCAGCAATCCGCTCTTTCAGGGTAGCCACCACTTCCTCAATGGGAATTTCTACCGCTTGGCCGGTGGCCCGCTCGGCCAATTCCACCTTGCCCTGCTTAAGACTGCGCCCGGTGGTAAGGCGGTAAGGGATCCCGATGAGATCCGCATCTTTGAACTTGACGCCGGCCCGCTCGTCCCGGTCGTCCCAGAGGGTCTCGATGCCGGCAGCAGCCAGTTCCTGCACCAACCTTTCCGCCACCTGCATCTGCTCCGGGTCGGAGACGTTAGGCACCACCACCACCACGTGATAGGGGGCAATGGCCACCGGCCAGATGATCCCATGGGCATCGTGGGATTGTTCCACCGCCGCCTGGGCCAGGCGCGATACCCCAATGCCGTAGCAGCCCATCCACAGCGGCTGCTCGACGCCCTGCTCGTCGGTAAAGGTGGCCCGCATCGGCAGCGAAAACTTGAGGCCCAACTGGAAGATGTGCCCAATCTCGATGCCACGGGCGGTTTCCAGAATCTGGTCGGGGTTGAGCAGACAGCGATCCCCCGCCTGGGCTTTGCGCACGTCCACCACCTCCGGCAGAGGGTACTGCTCGCCCCAGTTGGCCCCCACCACGTGCCGCCCCACCTGGTTGCTGCCGGTTACAAAGTTTTTCAGCAGGGCTGCCGTCTGGTCAACTAGGCGCAAGATCTGAGGGGCAAAGTGTTTCTGCCGGCCCAGGCAGCTATCCGGTAGGTCGGGGGCGATGTAGCCCACCGGGATCGGATCCCCTTGCCAGCTTTTCTGGATCTCCGCGTCCGCCAGGGTGAGGGTGAGCAATTTGTGGGCCTGGTAACGCTCCGCCAGACGGCTGAGGTGGTTGGCCAGTTTTACCTCATTCACCTCTTGATCGCCGCGAATGCTCAGCAGCACCACCACCCGCAGGCCGTTGTCGTAAAGGGCTTGGTAGAGGACGTTTTTGACAATCAGAGTGGGGGAGATCTTCAAGAAATCGGCCAGCTTCTCGATGGTTTCGGTTCCCGGCGTGTCCAGAACCTGGAAGGTGGTGTAGGGGGAGTCTGCTGCCGGTGGCGGAAGGGAGACGGCCTTCTCCACATTGGCGGCATAAGAGCCATCGGGGGTGTAGAGGATCTCGTCTTCGCCGGCAGAGGCCAACACCATAAACTCCTGAGAAGCCGCGGATGGCCCGCCAATGGCTCCGGCGTCGGCATCCACCACGCGAAACTCCAGCCCGCAGCGGCGCAGGATGCGGCTGTAGGCCCGGTACATGTCCTGGTAGGTCTGGCGCAGGCTCTCTTCGTTGGCGTGGAAGGAGTAGGCGTCTTTCATGATGAATTCCCGCCCGCGCATCAGGCCAAAGCGGGGCCGGATCTCGTCGCGGAACTTAGTCTGGATTTGATAGAGGGTCTGCGGCAACTGGCGATAGGAGCGGATCAGATCCCGCGCCAGCAGGGTGATCACCTCTTCATGGGTGGGGCCCAGGGCCTGCTCGCGTCCCTGCCGATCTTTGAGGGCAAACATGATCCCTTCGGCTTGGGTGTACACGTCCCAGCGGCCCGATTCCCGCCAGATCTCCGCCGGCTGCAACTGGGGCAGCAGACACTCCTGAGCGCCAATGGCGTTCATCTCTTCCCGGACAATGTCCGAGATCTTCTGCAGCACCCGCCAGAGGAGCGGCAAATAGGTGTAGATCCCCGGGGAGAGCCGCCGGATAAAGCAGCCCCGCAGCAGCAACTTGTGGCTGGGCAGTTCTGCTTCGGCGGGATCCTCCCGCAGCGTCACAAACAACATCTGGCTCAGTCTCTGGCTCTGTTGCATCCATTTCCTCCCTCTGGCCACTTAAGATTTTCTCCATTGCTTTGGGGGGAAACTCTCCCCAGGGATCCCTTGGGGCTGGGATCCCTGAAACTCTACCACCGGCTGGGACTAGGCAGGAGCCAGTGTCCGTCGCTTGGTGACCATCTGGTAGACCTCGATGATGTCCCCCTCTTGCCAAGCGTGGAACTTCTCGATGCCGATCCCGCACTCGAAACCGGCGGCCACCTCCCGCACGTCGTCCTTGAAGCGCTTGAGGGAGTCGAGGCGTCCTTCGTAAACCACCTCCCCTTTGCGGCGAACCCGCACCAGAGCATTGCGCTGCACCTTGCCGGAGAGCACGTAGCTGCCGGCAACCGCACCGCGGCTGATGGGGATCACCATACGCACTTCCGCCTGGCCCAAGGGCTCTTCCACCTCCTCCGGCTCCAGCAGGCCCTCCATCGCTGCCCGCAAGTCGTCCAGCAGGTTGTAGATGATGTCGTATTCGCGCACATCCACCCCCTTGTCGTCGGCAGCCTGCCGCGCGCCGGGGGCGAAGGTGGTGTTGAAACCGAGGATAATGGCGTCGCTAGCTGCCGCCAAATCCACGTCAGTCTCTGTAATCTCCCCAGGGGCCGCCAGCAGCACCCGCAACCGCACTTCCTCTTGGGGCAGCTCCTGCAAAGCCGTCTGGATGGCCTCGGCGGATCCCTGGACATCCGTCTTGATAATGAGGTTCAGCTCCTTGAGCTGGCCTTCCTGAGCCTTGGCAGAGATGCTGCCCAAACTCACCCGCCGCGACAGCAGCGCCTGTTGCAGACGGGCTTGCCGCAGCGCTTCCGCCCGCTCCTCAGCAATCCGCCGGGCTTCTTTCTCGTCGGTGTACACCTGGAACTCATCCCCCGCCGCCGGCACCTCCTCCAGGCCCAACAGTTGCACCGCTGAAGAGGGCCCGGCTTCCTGCAGCCGCTGGCCGCGGTCGTCCATCATGGCTTTGACTCGGCCCAGCACAGCGCCGGCCACCAGGGTATCGCCCACCCGCAGGGTACCGTTCTGCACCAACAGAGTGGCCACCGGCCCGCGGGCTTTGTCCAGGTGGGCTTCGATCACGGTGCCGCGGGCGGGCCGGTTGGGGTTGGCCTGCAGCTCGGCCACATCCGCCACCAACAGGATCATCTCCAGCAGCGCATCTAGGTTGCGGCGGGTAAGGGCGCTGACCTCTACCATGGGCGTGTCGCCACCCCACTCCTCCGGCAACAACCCGTGCTCCGCCAACTGCTGCTTGATGCGCTCCGGCTGGCTGCCGGGCTTGTCGATCTTGTTGATGGCCACGATGATCGGAACCTGGGCCGCCCGAGCGTGGCTGAGGGCCTCCAGCGTCTGCGGCTGCACCCCGTCATCGGCAGCCACCACCAAAACGGCAATGTCGGTGACGCGGGCACCGCGGGCGCGCATGGCGGTAAAAGCCTGGTGGCCGGGAGTATCCAGGAAAACAATGCGTCGCTTCTGGCCTTCAAAGTCCACGTCCACGTGGTAGGCGCCGATGCGCTGGGTGATCCCGCCCGCCTCGCCCTGGGCCACATTGGTGTGGCGGATGGCATCGAGCAGGGTGGTTTTGCCGTGATCCACGTGGCCCATGATGGTCACCACTGGCGGACGGGGCACCAGATGCTCGATGTCCTCCAGATCGAGCATCTCGGTTTTCTTAGCTTTGGGCTCTGTCTCGGGCCGACGCACTTCGTAGCCCAACTCTTTGGCTACCGACTCAGCCAGCGACTCGTCCAAAACCTGGTTGATGGTCACCCTCACCCCTTTGAAGAAGAGGGTTTTGATGATCTCGGTTTCGGCCACCCGCAGGCGGCGGGCCAATTCCTGCACGGTGAGGCTGCCCTCCAGGAGCAATACCTTCTCTTCTGGCAAGGATTCTGCTGCCGCCTCAGGAGCGCTAGCTTCGGCAGAGGCCGATGGCCGCTGGGGGCGGTTAGCAGCCGGGCGAGG
The DNA here is from genome assembly GCF_047462315.1 of Synechococcus sp. H60.2. Lineage (NCBI taxonomy): Bacteria > Bacillati > Cyanobacteriota > Cyanophyceae > Synechococcales > Synechococcaceae > Synechococcus > Synechococcus sp. H60.2. The sequence continues at coordinate 24,211 of NZ_JANSIZ010000020.1, forward strand.
GCGAGCGGCGGGAGCAGCCGCTGCCGCGGGCGGACGATAAGAGGGGGGCTTGGCGGTGGGGCGCGCCAAGGGTTTGAGAGCGTTCAGCTCCGCCTGCTTGACAGCGGAGATGACGGTCAAGGGATCCAAATCCAGAACGTCTCCGTCTCCTTCCTCTCTTCTGCGGCTGCGTTTGCGCTTGGCCTGAGTGCGGCTGGCCCGTCGTTCGAGGGCTTGCAGTTCCTCGTCCTCTTCTTCTACCGTCTTGCGCTTGATTTTGGGCGCAGCAGGCCGCACGGGAGCTTCAGCCAACACCGGGGTGGGGCGTTCCTCAGGGATCCCTTCTGGTAAGCGAGGGGAAGCAGCTGGCTCAGGGGGAACAGGCTTAGCCACAGGACGGGTAGGAGGCCCTACCAATTCCAGCCGCCGCTGCGGACGAGGAGCCTCCTCAGCTTTGCCGCTGCCGGAGCTCTCTTCCTTCTTGACCACTGGCGGGCGTGGCTCGGGACGAGTGCCAGGGCGAACAGGCGCCCCCACCAATTGCGGACGCGGGCGCTGCCCAGCTTGAGGGGCAGAAACCTTTTCCTCGGCAGGACGAGAGGTAGGAGCGCCGCTGGGGGAGGGCGCCTCCGAAAGGTCGTGGCGACCGGATTCAGAGGCCCGTTGCGGTGGCTCGGGCCCAGAGGCGGCTCGTCGAGGGGGAGGGAGCACCGTCGGTCGCTTGGCCGCCGGAGCGGGGCTGGGTTCGGAGCTGCCGGCTTTGGCAGCAGCCTCAGGGCGAGTCGGAGGAGCTGCCGGCTGCGGCTCCTGGGCAGCCGGGCGCACAGGCGGATCGACTTGTCGCCGCGGCGGGCCTATCAATTCTAGGCTGCCACCGGTGGACCCTTTTTCGGAGGAGACCTGGTCGGGTCGCTGCAGCGAAGGCTTGGAAGAACTGGCCTCACCAGCAGCAGCTTGCTGCTGAGCAGGAGCAGGCCGGCGAATGCCGACAATGTGCTGAGAGCGCTCACTTGCTTTGGCTTCGACGGGAGACTGCGGTTGAGAGCTCTCAGGCTGCAGCTTGGGCCGGAGCCGGGGACGAGTCGGTTTCACAACGCGAGGTTCACCCAGTTTGCTGCGCACCAACTCGGCTTGCTCTGGAGAAATGGTGCTGCTATGGCTTTTGAAAGGGATCCCCAACTGCTCACAAGCCTCTAGCACCTCGCGATTGTCACGTCCCAGTTCGCGGGCAATGTCGTAAAGTCTGACTTTATCGGTCATTCGTCTGCTAGCCTCTGCTCCTTTCTCCTTGTCAGTTTTACAATCCAGATAATTAGTGGGTAGGAGTAAACCTGTTGGGTGTGTAGGTGCTTCCTCCGGTACATCGAGAATGTCTCGTCAATCCTTCCAAGGGTGGAGACTGGAGGGAATCCAAGTCCGAAGCTGCTTTGAAAGCATCCGCAGGGGACATAAAGTGTAAGACAACCGGGGAAGGAACCAACATCAACAGCGCTTTTAGAATAACCTTTTTGCGGCTCATACAGGCCGGCCGCGGCTAACTCAACCAACCCCTATTCTGACAGTTGAGAGGGGCTACCGTGTAGTTCGCGACTGGATGAGCCTGAAAAGGTGTTTCAATATCTTACTTGGCCAATTCTGGAGCTGCCTAGGTTTTGTCTAAAGCGCTTGCCCCCGGAGCTAGGGTTTCCTGGGGGCTCTGGGCCTTAGCATCGCACAGCAGTTGCTGCTCCAGCAGTTGCCACAGCGAGTCGGGCACTGCTGCCTTGAGGGCTCTGCTGAGCTGCTGCTTCCGCCGCGCTGCCCGCAGACATTCTAGCCGGCGACACAGGTAGGCAGAACGGCCCATGCCCTTGTCCAGAAGCACCTGGTGAGTATCGTATTGCCTAACCAGCCGCCACAGTTGGGAGCGGGGAAACAACTGGCGACAACCTACACAGCGCCGTAGAGGATCCCTGCTGACCAAAGGATCTTGTCTTGAAGGGTCTACCTACCCCAGCCTACTCCAACTGGGGCAGCCGTGACCGCAAAAACTCAAAGAAACGCTCCACCAAGTAGGGATCCCGCCAGCCCTTGGCCGTTTCTTCCCGCAGGATGTCCATGGCTTCTTGGACAGTGAAGGCTCGCTTGTAGGGTCGCTCCGAGGTAAGGGCGTCGTAGATATCGGCAATCTGGAAGATGCGGGCCACCAGTGGGATCTCTTCTCCCTTGAGGCCATCGGGATAGCCGCTGCCGTCCCAGCGCTCGTGGTGGTGGCGGATGAGGGGCAGCACATCCTTCATGGTGCGCAGCGGGCGGCAGATCTCCTCCCCGATCAAGACGTGGGATTTCATCACCTCCCACTCTTCCGGCGTGTGTTTGCCCGTTTTGCTCAAGATGGCGTCGGGTATGCCCACTTTGCCGATGTCGTGCAGATAAGCTCCCCAGGTCAGCGCCTTGATCAAGGGACGGGGTAGCTGGAGAAACTCACCGAAGCCCTTGGCCAGTTGTGCCAGACGCTCACAGTGATCCCCAGTGATGGGATCCCGGCTTTCTACGCTGCGGGCAATGGCAAATAAAACCTGGGCAGCATGATCCAGGTCTTCATTGAGGTGCTTTTGGTAAACGAGGGACCGCACCCGCGCCAGCAATTCCGCCTCATCAAAGGGCTTGCTCAGGAAGTCATCGGCTCCGACCTCGATGCCACGCACGCGGTTTTTGCGGCCGCCGGCCGCTGTAATCAACACCACCGGGATTAAGCGGGTCTCCTCATCGGCCTTGATGCGCCGACAGACCTCGAACCCATCCAATCCCGGCATCATCACATCCAACAAGATCAGATCCGGCTGCAAGGTTGGCAGCATCTGCAGGGCTTGCTGGCCGTTTTCCGCCTCGCTGACGCGGTAGCCAATGCTCTCCAACAGATCCCCCAGCAACAGGCGACTGTGGGGCTGATCGTCCACGATGAGGAGATGGCCCGCCGGCTCCTGCTCTCCAGAAGGTGTTATCTCAGGGATTCCAACCCCCACTAGCCTCTCAGCTTGGGCCGATTGCATCTTGGCAGAGACTATCCCTAGCTCGCTGCCTCTAGCGTAATCTCAGCTCCCACTGGCAAGCATCCGCCTTTCCACTGAACTTGCTTTAAGCCGCCGCCAATTGCTTAACCAAAACCCTGGCCAACAAGGGGGCTTTTTCTACAGCAATCGAACTCTCCAGGGAGCCCATTTCTCAGCCACAATGGGGATAATGTAAGGTAGTCTTGGCTACGTTGGCACCCGTTTTGTGAGCTTCTTGGCAACTTTACCATGTCGTCTTTTTCCTCTGAGTCTTTGCGGGAGCAGGTGCGCTGCATTGATGACCAGCTTTCCCGCCGACCCCTGGAGCTCGATCCGGCAGGCTACTTTGTTATCTACGTTGATCGGCAGCAGCAGCTCATTTGCGCCAAGTACTACAGCACCGTGATCAACGAGCGGGGGCTGGCCACCGACCCGGAGACGGGGGCGGTGATCCCAGCGCGGGGGCCAGTCAATCGCTCCCCACAGCGGGTGTACGTCGGGCGGACGGCCAAGGAGTTGTGTGTCCAGATCTTTGAAAAAGAAAGCGAAAAGGTCGTCTCCCAGCTTAGCCACGCTGCCTACCTAGGGCGGGAGTTCCAGAAGGCAGAAGCAGCCTTGATCTCCGGCGAAGAGTACGTGCAGGACTAGGGGCAAGCTCGCTGCAGGCGAGCAGCCTGTGGCAGAATCGAGCCAGCTTGCCGTGACCAAGATCACAGCGGGGCGAGCTGGATCATGGACGACAAGGTTAAGCCGGGAACCATTCTGCGGGGGCGCTACGAAATCCTGGGCCTTCTGGGGCAGGGGGGGTTTGGGGTTACCTACAAGGCCGTAGATCGAGATACCTTCAGCACCCCCTGCGTAGTTAAGCGCCTGCGCCCCCTCTCCACGGATCCCTATACCCTGGCCACGGCTCGCAAGCTGTTTGAACGGGAAGCCAAAGTTCTCAACCAACTCAACCACTACGACCGGGTGCCCCGCCTCTTGGCCCACTTCGAGCAGGATCAGGAGTTCTACTTAGTCGAGGAGTTCATTGCCGGCCACGATCTCGGCCAAGAGCTGGTGGCCGGCCAGCCCCTGAGCGAGGCGGAGGTCGTCAAACTGCTGGGGGAGATCCTGGAGATCCTCCGCTATGTCCACGCCCGTCAAATCGTGCATCGGGACATCAAGCCAGCCAACCTGATGCGCCGCGATTCCGACGGCAAGTTGGTGTTAATTGACTTTGGGGCGGTGAAGGAGGTGGGCCGGTTGGTCAGCCCGGCTCCTGGCCAAACCCAGCTGGCAACAGTCATCGGCTCGGTGGGCTACATAGCCCCGGAACAGCTTGCCGGCAAGCCGCAGCCCTGTAGCGACATCTACTCAGTCGGAGTGCTGGCCATTCAAGCGCTGACTGGGCGCCCCCCCACCAAGATCCCAGACGATCCCCGCACTGGCCAGCTTCTTTGGCGGGATCTGGCCCCAGTTAGCGAGGCGCTAGCGGTAATTTTGGATCGCATGATCTGTCCCCGCTGGCAAGAGCGCTTTCAGTCAGCAGCTGAGGTGCTAGAGGCGCTGCGGCCCCTGCTGCCTGTTTCCAACGAAGCTGTGGCTTCTGATCTTTCGGTAGACCAGGTTTTGGCAGCGCGCCTCTTGGTCCGTGGCCAAGAGAAAGCCCGCCAAGGGGATCTCCAGGGGGCGATTGCCGACTACACCCTGGCCATTCAACTGGATCCCCAGAACAGCCGCGCCTACAGCCAGCGGGGCAGCACCCGCTACAAAACTGGCGACTGGGCAGGAGCAGTTGAAGATTTCACCCGCGTCATTCAACTGGCGGGGGGAGAGGCCCGCACCTATTTCAACCGTGGCCTGGCCCGCTACCGGCTAGGGGACTATGAAGGGGCAGTTGCCGATTATACCCACGCCCTCCGCCTCAATCCCCACTGGGCAGTGGCCTACTACAACCGCGGCAACGCCTACCGGCAGCTTGAGCAGCCGCAGCAAGCGATTGAGGATTATTCCCGCGCCCTTGAGCTCAACCCTGAGGAGGTGCGGGCTTATTTTAACCGCGGCGTGGTGCGCGGCTATCTAGGGGATGCCCAGGGGGCAGCGGCAGATTTCTCCGAAGTCCTCAAGCGGGATCCGCAGGATGGCGAAGCCTACTTTAACCGGGGAGTGGCGCGGGCGCAGTTGCTGGACTTCCAGGGAGCGATTGAGGACTACACCCAGGCGCTGCAGTTGGATCCCGGTCACAGTAAGGCCTACCACCGCCGCGGCCTGGCTCGGCAAGCGGTGGGGGATGTCCAGGGGGCCATTGAGGATTTTTCTCAGGCCATTGCGCTACAGGCTGCTGGAAGCTCTGAAGCAGAGGTGGCAGTGCAGGCGGAGCTCTATCTGCAGCGGGCTATGGCCTACCTGAGCAACAACGCCCTGGAGGCAGCGCTGGCGGACTGTGAACAGGCGCTCCGCCTTAACCCTGCACTAGCCCAGGCCTATTGCTACCGGGGGCTGGCTCGCCAGAAGTTGGGGGATCCGGCAGGCGCTTTAGCCGACTTCAACCGCGCCTTGGAGCTCGATCCCCAGTTGGCCAAGGCCTACCTTAACCGCGGGATTGCCCATCGGGATCTGGGCCATCTGGAAGCGGCTCTGGCCGACTTGAGCCAGGCCATTGCTTTGGATCCCAGCGATGCCAGGGCCTACAGCAGCCGCGGCCAGGTTCACCGGCTTTTGGGGGATCCCTTGGCGGCGCGGCAGGACTACACGGCTGCCCTGGAGCGGGATCCCCATAACCCGCAGCTCTACTTTGACCGCGGCCAGATCCATTTTGAGCAAGAAGAGTGGCTGGCAGCCTGTGAGGAGTTCTCCCAGGCGCTGCAGTGGGCAGGCCAGCCGGGGAGCCCGCGTGGGCTGGATCTGCTGGCTCGTATCCATCTATACCGAGGTATGGCGCGGCAACGGCTGGGGGACTGGCAGGGAGCACTGGCGGATTTCACAGCCCTGATCCAAGCGCAGCCGCAGGCGTCTCAGGGATTTGCCCTGCGGGCAGCGGTACATCTGACTTTGGGCAACAAGGAGGCAGCATTGGCTGACCTTGACCAAGCTTTAAGCTGCAACTGCGACTGGGGCCTGGCGGATGCGGCCCTCGCCTACCGGCAGCGGGGGGATCTCCACCGGCAGGCCAACCGGCTACAGCAGGCCATTGCCGACTACACCCAGGCCCTGCTCTTGCATTCGCAGGAGCGCCACGCCCTCTTCTGGCGGGCCCTCCTTTGGGATCAGGCGGGGGAAAGAGAGAGGGCGCTGGCCGACTACACCCAGCTCCTGCAACTGGAGCTGGATCCCCAAACGCGCCTCTGGGCCTTGAACAACCGCGGCTGGGCCTATGCCCAGCAGGGAGACTTTGCGGCAGCTATCCGCGACTACACGCAGGTTCTCCAACTGGACCCCAGCCATATCAAAGCCCACTGCAATCGCGCCCTAGCCCGCGCTGCCCTTGGTGACTGGCAAGGAGCCTGTCAGGACTTCCAGACTGCCCTCCAGTTGCAGGGATACGAAGGTCGCCTTGGGGAAGAAGAGGCTCACTCCCTAGGCAGCTCCTAGCGATCCCCCACCCTAAGCCTAACTTGCTCCCGTCGCTCCTCGAAGTCGCTCACTAGCAGCCTTACCCGGATCTGCCATTCTCCCGCTAAGGGCAAGAGGACATCTTCCACCTCAAACCGGCCAGGTTCTTTCGGCAGGGCCTGGCGCCGCAAAGGGGGGATCCCACGCGCGGGCAGGTCAAAGTCCAAGCTCAGCTCCTGGGCCGGGATCCCTTTGACTTCCACTTGCACCTTGTTGTTGCCGGGGCGACAGGGCCGGATCTGCACGCGGAGGCTGCCTTCTGGCCAGCCCAATGTCGCCTGGCAGGCTGGCTCCCGGGGGAGTTCTGCTCCTTGCCTAGAAGGGGCTTGGGCCACTAGAAAGCTGGTTAAGGCCAGCACCAGAACTAGCCCCACCAACTCCAGGCGGACAATCCCCTGCAGGGATCGAGCCGCCGCCCAGACCCCCGACCGCAGCGCCGGCAGCAGCCGCAACTTGTTGTGGGCGGCCAACCCTAGGATCATCAGCACCAGCAGCAGCTTGGCCCAGAGGTACTGCCCGTAGGGATGATCCCAGTCCCAGCCGCGGTGGATCCCCCCCATTCCCACCCCTGCCAGCACCAGCCCCGGCACGGCCCAGGTGGCCACGTCGGAAAACCGCTGGATGAGGCCTACTGCGGGGGGAGTCAACTCAAGGACTCCGTCCCGCTGGCGCGAATGGCTTAGCAGGCGCTCCAGCCCCCACAACCCCCCCAACCAAAAAGCCGAGCCGGCCAGGTGCAGCCCCAAGAGGGCCATCGTCCCTGCTGGATACTCGCTGGTGAGGGCATGGCCGACGGGCAAAAACGAGCCAATCACCGCCATCGACCCCAATCCGCTGGCCCAGCCAGGGCCGCCCTCGCAGGCCCAGATCAGGATCCCCAGCCCCACGAGCCGTAGCCCTGTGCCCCAACCATAGGGAGAGGCCAGCACGCTCAGCAGCTCCGGCCCGGCAAAGTGGGGGTAGAGCTGGGCCAGGTGCAAACTCAAAGCCACCAGCGTCAGGCTGAGGGTGAGCCAGGCAGCCGCAAAAGCCCAGGCCTCGGCGGAGAGCTCTATCTCACCTGCAGGGCCCGACCGCCCCCGCACCAGCCGCCACCAGCCCAGCACGCCCACCACAAACAGGCTGCCCAGGTAGATCCCCCAGCGCACTCCCACCAGCGGCCAATAGAAGGGATCCCCCGCTTGGGCTGCCCTCGCCGCCTGCAACAGCCCCGGATCCGCCGTCCCCACCTGAAAGGCAAACGAACCACTTACCGGATGGGAATCGGCAGAGATGGCCCGCCAACTGACGATGTAAACCCCTTCCGGGATCTCCGCCGGTAAATCCCCCTGCGGCGCGTTGCCCGTGCTAACCAAGTTTTCCAGGGGCAGCACCTGGCCGTTGCCGTCCAAAACCTGGAGCTGCGTGAGCTGCACAGGTTCATTGAAGACCAGCCGCACCTGCGCCGGCGCTTCCTGCAGCATCGCTCCATCTTCGGGAAAGGTGGAGAGCAAGCTGGCATGGGCAAAAACGGGCTGGATCCCGCCCACCCACAGCAGGGTGCCCAGGAGACCAACCCGAATCCAGAAGAGGATCCCCTTTTGCAAAAAAGACATGATTCCAGCGGCAACCCGGCTAGCGAGCGCCATGGCCGTGGCTGTGTCCCTGTCCGTGGCCGTGGGTCTCTCCTTTGTCCGTCAGCTTCAGCAGCGGCGCCGGCTCTGGCAGGTTTTTGGGATCCTCCCCCGGCTGCGCCACCTGGATCCAGCGGTACATGCCTTGTTCACACTCCTGGATGACCGGGATGGGGATAGTCTCGCCGGGGCGATCCGGCAGCCTGAGGCTGAGGCTGAACTCATCCATGAACTCATCCGGCAGGGATCCGCCGCTCCAGATCACCTCGGCCACTGTTTCGGTGATCATCTTCCCGTGGGACTCGTAGGGCTTATCCAGCGGCTTTTTCACCGTCTCAATTTTCCAGAGGGGGTGCACCATCGGCTTTACCGAGGTGGCCCCTTCCGGGATCTGCACCCGCAGGCGAATGGTCGGGGAGCCATCGCAGCCATGGGGCACGCGGAAGGTGAGCTTGGCAACGCTGCCCGCCGGGGCCTCTTTGGGATGGACGGTCACATGGGCCCAAGCAGAAGAAAGGGGCACAACGCTCATTCCCAGGGCCAGCAGAGATTTCTTGGCCAAGGCGAGGTAACTGTGCCAACTGAACATTGTAAATACTCCTTAGCAACGCTAGGTGGAAAGAGAACCGGTCAGGATCCGGCCAACAAAACCTAAGGATGGTGATGGGATCCGTGGGATTCGGTCACGCTCATGCTGTGCTGACCCCAACTGGAAAGGCCCATGGACACCAGGCCGGCGCTGGCCAAGCCCATCGACACCAGCCCAAAGGAGAGGGCGCCCATGGCCACCAGGCCGATGGAGAGAATGCCGTGGGTCACCACGCCGATGGCCACCACCCCATGGGCAGAAATGCCCACCGCCACCAAACCATGAGCCCCCACCCCAACCGACAAGATTTTGCGGCGGGATGCCTGTGCTCCACAGCTCTGCTCCTGCGGCATCTGAGGTGCCAGGGTCAGATCTTGAGTCCTCTCCTGGGCCATTAGCCTTTGCTCCAGTTGTGCTCAGCCCGGTCTAGAACGTAGGCGGCCACGGCTTCGATTTCTTCTGGCTTGAGAAGCTTGCCAAAAGCGGGCATGGCCCCTTTGCCGTTGCGCACCTGGGCCTGGATTAGCTCAGGGGTATCCACGTGGTACTCATGAAGAGCCGCCAGAGAGAGGTTTTTCGCTGCCACCAAACTGTTGCGCCCGTTCAAGTGACAGCCCACACACTTGGCTTGAAAGACCTTAGCTCCCAAGGCCAAATCCGGTTCCGCAGAAGCCACTTGTGGGCCCCAAAAGACAGCAGCACCGACCAGCAAAAGCAGCAAGAAAAGTTTGACAATCCGCATTTTCCTCTCAACAATCTGCAAAAGACCGTTCATGGAAAAATCCAGCTTTTGAAGCCAGACCATTATCTCCAGCAGGTCAGGTCAGGTCAAAAGACAGCCTGTCAAGTCCCCTGCAGGTACCATGGGGTGTAGGATCCCCAGGGTTATGAGCAGTCTGCCGCCAGACTTCATCCAGTTGGTGCGCCAGAAAGCCGACATCGTCGAGGTGGTGGCGGAAAAGGTGGTGCTGCGCAAGCAGGGGAAAAACTTTGTCGGCCTCTGCCCTTTCCACAACGACCACAAGCCCAGCTTTCAGGTCAGCCCCAGCAAGCAGATCTACAAGTGCTTCGCCTGCGGTGCCGGGGGAGATGTGATTCGCTTTATCAGCCAGACCGAGCACCTTTCCTTTGCCGACGCCGTGCGCCGCCTGGCCCAGCGCTACCACCTGCCCCTGCCGGAGCCAAAGGGATCCCTGTCCCAGGACTACGAGCGCCAACTCTCCCACCGGGAAAAGCTGCTGGAGATTTTGGCCCTGGCTGCCGATTTCTATCGGCATGCTCTCCGCTCCCAGGTGGGATCGGCAGCCCGCGAGTATTTGCACAGCCGGCGCCTGAGCGAAGAGACTTGGCAAAAGTTTCAAATCGGCTTTGCTCCCCCTGGGTGGCAGTCGCTCTACGAATACCTGGTTAACCAGAAGGGTCAGCCGGTCAAGCTCCTGGAAGAAGCCGGCTTGCTGGTGCCGCGCCAGCAGGGATCCGGCCACTACGACCGCTTCCGCAACCGCATCATGCTGCCCATTTTTGATCCCCAGGGGCGGGTAATTGGCTTTGCCGGTAGAGCCTTGGGAGAGGAGCAGCCCAAATACCTCAACTCCCCGGAAACGGAGCTCTTTAACAAGAGCCAGGTGGTCTATGGCCTCAACTTTGCCCGCGAGGCCATTGCCAAGGCCGACCAGGTCTTGGTAGTGGAGGGCTATTTCGATGTCATCGCCCTGCACCAAGCCGGGATTGCCTATGCCGTAGCCGCCATGGGCACGGCCCTGACGCCGCAGCAGGTCAAGGCCTTGCTGCGCTATACGCAGTCTAAGCGGCTCATTCTCAACTTCGATGCCGACCCCGCCGGGTTCAACGCCGCCAACCGGGCTATCGCAGCCATTGAAGAGCAAGCGCGGCGGGGGGAAATTGAGCTGCGCATCCTCACCCTCCCCGCTGGGAAAGATGCCGACGAGTTCCTGCGGCAGCACCCCGCTTCCCAATTGGAGGCCCTGCTGGCTCAGGCTCCCCTATGGCTGGATTGGCGGATTGAGCAGGTGCTGGCCGGTCGAGATCTCAGCCAAGCTGCCGATTTCCAGCAGGCCTATCAGGCGCTGGTGCACTTGTTGGCTGGCTTGGGCGGACAGTGGCGCTCTCTGTACATTCACAAGGTGGCGGAATTGCTTAGCCGCGGCAACGCCCGCCTTAGCCGCGACCTGGAAGAGGATCTGCGCCGTGCCGTACGCCAGCACCGCTGGGCTCAACCCCAGCAACTTTCTGCCAACAAGGGATCCAAACTGTTGCAAGCAGAGTCCCACCTTCTGCAGATCTTCCTGCATTTTGCCGAGTACCGCCGCGAGATCCGCCACACCTTGCTGGAGCGAGAGCTGCAATTTAGCTTCCGTCCCCACCGGGAGTTGTGGCAGCGGATCTTGGAGCTACTGGCAGCGCAACCGGAGCTGGAAGAGCAGGGAGAGGCTCTGCTGACGGCTTTGCGCACCCTCTGCGCCCAAGACGATGAGCTCAACGAGCGCCTTAGCCACCTGCTCTGGCTGGATGAAACAACCCGTATTGCCCTGATGCGCCCCCAGCTGGTGGTGCGCGCCGCCCTGGCCAACATGGAGCTGGAGATTCGCCAAAAGCGCTACCGCTACTGGACCCAGCTTTGGGATCAAGCCTTTTCCGAGGGCAACACCGCCCTTGCTGCCCAGTACCAGGCCAGTATTCAACAGGAATATCAAGCCATTCGGGCCTTGCAGCGCCAAGTCCAACTGAGCCTGGAAGACCTGCTGGAGACACCGCCGGCTGAGGAGGGGTCTTGAGCAAGGAGGGAGGATTCTTTTGCCTCTATCCCTGAGGGAGAGGGGCAGCGGCTGAGGACCCAGCAAAGCGCGCTGGTGAGAGACTGGGAAGCCACTCATCGGCCTGTCCGTAGGCCTGCTGGGCAAAGCGGCGGGCCAAGGCCGGCACAATGGCCAAGGGGTTGCTGAAGCCGGAAAAGAGTTGCAGCCCTTCCCAGCCGGGCAGGGATCCCACCAGAGGGTGGTGATCGCTGCTAAAGGCCACTAAGCAGTGGCGCCAGCGCCCGGGCAAGTGAGCTACTGCCGGCAAGTAGCGCTCTGCTTGGGAGCGGATTTGCGCTTCGCTAGCGGCGGCATCCACCTCGGCCTGGGGATCCGTCAGCACCCGACTGATCTGGCCCAGGCGAAGGCTGCCGTCTAGAAATTGCAGGATCCCGACATCCAAAATCGGCGGGCAGATCTCCTGCCCCGGCTTGTCCCAGAGGGGATCCCGGTCGGGGTGGCCGGCTTGCCGCTCCAGCTCCAGCCGCTGCACGGGCGCGCTCATGACGATGGTTCTCAACCGCACCTCTGCAGGCTCCAGCTCGAGGGATTCGGCGTGGGTGAAGTAGATAGGGGCCCAGATCCCGGCCTGGCGCAACAGAGCCCGCGTCCAGCCGCCGGCGCACACCACCACCTGGGCTGCCCCATAGCAGCCTGTAGGGGTCTCCACCCCCGTGATCCGCTGCCCCTGCCGCCGCAAGCCGGTTACGGTTTGCAAAAGCAGGGATCCCCCCAGGCGTTGGAAAGCCTTCTGAAAAGCCAGCGTCGTCAGCCAGGGATGAATGTGGCCATGTCGCGCCCAGAGCACGCCCTCCAGGGCCACCGGATTCAAGAGGGGCTCCAGCTCACAGGCCGTCTCCACGGAAATGCGCTGGGGTGGGATGCGACAGTCAGCCAGATCCGCCTCCACATTTTCCACAGAGTAGCCAGGAGCAATCGGCAGGAGCAGATCCAGCTCGCGAAAGTGAATGTCTGCCTCCAGCTCCTCTGAGAGGGTGCGGTAACGGTGGATCCCTTCTTCCCCCAGGGCTTTGAGCAGGGGGGTTTTCCCCGCCCAATGGGCCAGGCCACCGTAGCTGTAGCGCGTGGCACTGGGCGGCAGCGCCTCCTTTTCAAGGAGAAGAACGGATCCTCCTTGACGGGCCAGCTCGTAGCTCAAGGCCGCTCCGGTGATCCCACCGCCGATGACGATCCAGTCGTAATTGGCCATGCTGCCCTCGTTGCCCTGAAGAAGAACCCAGCCTCCCTGAGTCCTGATTGAGTGTTCCCCCCGGTTCTCGCCGAAGTTCAACGGCGTTATAGAGTCATCTGGCGTTTATCCGTAGAGGAGCCGCTCCACCGCCGCCACAATATCTGCTGGCTGCACGATGGTGGCCGCTTCCAGCGTGCCGTTGTAGGGGGTGGGAATGTCTTGGGAAGCCAAACGCACTACGGGCGCGTCCAGCTCGTCAAACAGTTCTTCCATGATGCGGGCCGTCAGCTCTGCCCCAATGCCGCCCGTTTTCATGTCTTCTTCGACAATGACCACCCGGTGGGTTTTGCGCACCGAGGCGGCAATGGTCTCCATATCGAGAGGCTTGAGGGAGATCAAGTCAATAACCTCAGGGTCGATCTCCTGCTGCACTAGGGTGTCCACAGCTTTGAGCACGTGGTGGCGCATGCGCGAGTAGGTGAGGATGGTAACGTCAGAGCCCGTGCGGACAACTTCCGCCTTGTCTAGGGGCAACAGGTACTCCTCCTCCGGCAGGTCTTCTTTGAGGTTGTAGAGGAGCACATGCTCGAAAAAGAGAACGGGGTTGTCGTCGCGGATGGCCGACTTGAGCAGACCCTTGGCATTGTACGGAGTGGAGCAGGCTACGATCTTCAGGCCGGGCACCGCTTGAAAGTAGGCCTCCAGCCGCTGCGAGTGCTCGGCTCCCAACTGGCGTCCCACCCCGCCTGGCCCGCGGATCACCAGCGGGATCTTGAAATTGCCGCCAGACGTATAGCGCAGCATGCCGGCATTGTTGGCAATTTGGTTGAAGGCCAGGAGCAAAAAGCCCATGTTCATCCCTTCCACCACCGGCCGCAAGCCGGTCATCGCTGCCCCGATGGCCAAGCCGGTGAAGCTGTTTTCGCAAATGGGGGTGTCCAGGAGGCGCATCTCCCCGTACTTGCGATACAGGTCTTTGGTGACTTTGTAGGAGCCGCCGTAGTGGCCCACATCCTCTCCGAGGACAAACACGTTGGGATCCCGAGCCATCTCTTCGTCGAGGGCGGCACGCAAGGCATTGTAAAGGAAGGTCTCGGCCATAGAGGGCAACTGTTGCTTAAAAAATGTTGCTAAACCTCCATTAAACCATTACGCCGGCAGGGATCCAAACCCCTTGCCCCTATCCAGGGATCCCGACCCCAGCAATGTTTCTAAGAGAGCACAAAAACGGTAGCAGCAGCTCCGCGAGCGCCTCGCCAACTCCCGCAAAGGCCGATTCTTTCGTTGACCCGCTCGATGCCTTGCGCCACAAGGCTTTCAGGCCTCTTGCCCCCCCGCTGGGGGGGGTGGGGGTTGTACGCGTCGCGGCGCGCCCGGGG